>CAXMLU010000594.1:0-4099 GCA_964194255.1 uncultured bacterium | reverse complement strand
TGTGTATAAGAGACAGCCATGACACCGAGCAGGCCGCGGCCGAAGCATTGGTTGTCGTGGACCAGGTCGAAGTCACCGACCCGCTTGGCCAATTCCTTGCGGATGCGCCAGCTGAACGTGAGCGGTTCGGGAAATCCGGCTGTGCACATCAGCCCGAACTCGGCCACGTCGATGAGCGACTTGAACTCCCAGGGCCACGGGACACGGAAAGGGTCGGGATCCCGGTAGAGGTCGAGGCTGGGGATGGCCACGAACTCAACGCCCTCGTCGAGCACCGGATAAGGCTGCCCGGAAAAGACGGTGACGTCGTGGCCAAGCGCGTGCAGCTCGCGAGTGAGGTAACGGGTGTAAACACCCTGGCCACCGGAGTGCGGGTTGCCCCGATAGACGAGCCAGGCGATGCGGAGACGATCGGGGGGCGGAGCCATGAGCCCCTTAGGCTGCTCTTCCATTGACCGCCTGGTCAAGCGGGAGGGGAAAGGGGCTGGGCGCGACGACTCTTGACCAAAAGGACCAACCGGTCGCGCCAGGCGATCCCCAGCGCGGCAAACGCGGCCACCAGAAGCCACCCGTCCCCCCACGAGACATAGAGGGTGCGGCCACTCCGGAGCCGAACGGTGCCCACCAGCACCTGCTGGCGGCCGAGGCCGGTGCGGTCCAGTAGGTGACCTCGGCCGTCGATGATCGCCGAGTAGCCGGTCGGGGCGGCCTGGGCCACCTCCCGGCCCGTTTCCCAGGCCCGCAGCTGTGCGGCGGCCACCTCCTGGGCGGGGACCTGGCCGGTCCGGTAGGACGAGGCGTTGGTGGGGACGAGGAGGACCTGCCCCCGAGCCCGCACGGCGGCGCGGGCGCTGGCCGGAAAGAAGACCTCGTAGGAGATGGTCACGCCAAGGGGCCCGGCGGGGACGCGAAGGAGGCCGGGGCCGCGTCCCGGGACGGCGTCGCGGGGGATGATCGAAAGATCGGCGAGATGCCGGATCAGGAAGCGACCGGGCACGTACTCTCCGAAAGGCACCCGGTGCACCTTGTCGTAGCGAGCGACGATCGTGCCGTCCGGCCCCCAGGCCACCGCCGCGTTGCGGAAGTGGTCGGGCCCGTCGTTTTCGACCACGCCGACGATGACGGTGGCGGAGAGGCGCCGGGCCAGCGCGGCGATTTGGGCAGCCTGGTCGGTTGCCGCGACCGGGCCGGGCACGTCAAGGACATCCTCGGGCCAAAGGACGACGTCGAGGGGAGGCTGCAGGGCCTGGCTGGCGTTGAGATGGCGTTCGAAGACGGCGAGTGCATCGCTGCGGACGGCCCGCAAGCCGCGGATGCCGCCGCCCTGGACCACGGCGATGCGAAGCGGGCGGCCGGGCGGACCGCCGTCCGGCCCGATCCGACCGGCGACGACCAGAGCCACCACGACCAGCAGGGCCAGACCGGCGGCCACCACCGAGCCTGCGCCCCGCCCGACGGCTCTGGTCGTCAATCGGTGCAGCGCCGTCCCTAGCAGGGCGATGGCACCGGTGACGAGAAGGACGCCCCCCACCCGTGCCACCGGAGCCAGTGGGCTGCCCGCGGCGCTGAGCGACATGCCGCCGAGGGGAAAGCCGCCGAAGGGCACCGTTTCTCTCAGCCAGTCGGCGATGATCAAGGCGGCGGGCAGGGCGACGAGGCGCGCGCCCGTCGGAGGCGTGGCCAGAGTTGCGCCGACGATGAAAGCGCACCCCAACAGGAGCAGGGCGATGTAGCCGACGGCATGGAACTCGATCACCCAGACAATGCCGATCCCGTACTGGCCGAGTCCGAAACCCAAGCCGATGGCTGCCCGGCTTCGGTGACCGCGGCCGGCGAGGAGGGCGGCGACGACGGCCACGCCGATCGGAGCGAGGATCCAGAAGCCGAAGGGCGGGAGGGACAGCGCCACCAGGACTCCAGCCCCAACCGCGGCGAGAAAAGACGGCGACGGCGGACGCAGGCGACGGGCCATCGCGCTAGGCCTGCGGCTCGCGGCGGACCTGGTCAGGGTCGATGTCGTCTCTCACCCCTTTGTAGACCGGATGGCGCAAGGTAGCTGCCGGCGTCCACTCGCTGAACGTCACGGCCACCACCAGATTCGGTTCGACCCAATGCAGCCGGGGGTGTGGCACCGGGTCCGCGAACGGA
Organism: uncultured bacterium; assembly: GCA_964194255.1. Taxonomy (GTDB): domain Bacteria; phylum Actinomycetota; class Acidimicrobiia; order Acidimicrobiales; family CAXMLU01; genus CAXMLU01. The sequence continues at coordinate 1,951 of CAXMLU010000594.1, read as the reverse complement.
CTGGACGGCCTGGACAACGGCCGAAAGAGGCGGGTCAGGCGATCGAGATCGGCGCCGGTCAGGCCGCTCCCCACCTTGCCGGCGAAACGGAGGCCGGCCTCGTCGTAGTAACCCAGCACCAGCGAACCGATCTGGCCGAGCCGGCCACCCTCGCCGCCTTCCCATCCGCCGACCACGAATTCCTGATTCTGGACATGTTTGACCTTCACCCATGCGGGTGATCGTCGGCCCGGTTCGTAGACCGAGGCCACCCGCTTGGCCACTACCCCCTCGAGCCCCTGGGCGCGAGTGGCCTCGAACATGGCTTGGCCGGCACCCACCGCCGAGGGCCCGATCTGCCAGTTGCCACCGCGGCCGACGTCCAAACCGACCAGTTTCTCTCTTCGCACCTGGTACGGCTCGCGCAAAAGGGACTGTCCGTCGATCCACAGCAGATCGAACAGCGCGAGCACCACAGGGGTGTCGACGACCCGAGCGGCGATCGTCGTGGCGTCGGTCGCGTGCATCCGCGTCTGGAGACGGGCGAAGCTCGGGCGGCCGTTGTCGTCGCTCGCCACCACCTCGCCATCGAGGACGGCCTGGCGTCCGTGCAGGGCGGCGCCGAGGCCGGCCAGCTCCGGGTAGCGGGCGGTAACGTCTGTGCCCCGGCGCGCTCGTAGCGTCACCGCTCCCGCCTCGACCGTGATCAGCGCCCGGACGCCATCCCATTTGGCCTCGAAGGCCCAGGCCGGATCATCGGGCGGCAGGCGGCCGGTGACGGCCAGCATGGGGCTCAGCCCCCGCGGCAGGGTGGCCGGCTCACCAGGCATGGCCACACAGCGTAGAGGCCGGGCCGCAAGGAGTACGGGCCTTCTCCGTTGAGTACCCAGAGATGGGATCGTTGGCGACGGCCACCAAGCCGAGGGGGAGGAGGACGGCCGACGGACTTCGGGTCGTGCTGACGCATCAGTACGCCTGGCCGGAGGTACGACGGGGCGGGCGAGCGGTACCAGTACGTCGAGAGTTACGACCACCTTGTCCTCGGGGAGGTGGTAGCACTCGATCTGGTCGGCGGCCGTGAAGTTCGACACGGTAAAGACCTTCTCCGCCCGCCGGGCCGCGCCGGGCACCAGTCCGCGGAGCAGCACTCGATCGTCGCGGCTGAAGAACTCGGGGTGGTGCTCGAAGGAAAGGTCATGGATGGTGATGACCGAGCGACCTCGCCAAAGGGGTGGAACCACGTACTGGAGCGACCGAGAACGTCGGCGTCAATGACGACCGTGCCGCCCGCCATAGTGCCTCTCAGCAGTAGCGCGGTGGCTGGCCCTGGAGATCAAGACGCCGGCGGCAATGAGCGCCAGAGCGACCGCGACGAGAACCAGCATCCCAGGCCGGTGAAGGCGGGTGATCCACCTCTGGTGGCGGAGGCGTTGGTGCCGGGGAAGACCTGGTTGCCGGCCACCACGGGGCCGGAGCCCCCACCGGCGGCACCAGCACCACTACCACCACCCCCGCCTCCTGGGCCGGGATTGCCCTCATAGGCTTGCGCTCCAGCCGATGCAGCCAGCCCAATGACGAGGGCGGCCACCGAACTCCCCAGCACAGCGACACGCTTTACCACGCTCAAAAGTTCGTCACCGATGGAGGCCGTTCCTGCTTCACCTCCAGCACGCGGTCGGCCGCGGAGCGCCCTTGGGCAATGCAAGCCGGCAGACCGATGCCCCGAAGGGCGGCGCCGGCGACGACCACGCCGGGCAGATCGACCAGCAGCGCCCGCTCGATACGAGCGACACGGTCCTGGTGGCCGACCTCGTATTGGGGGAAGGCGTCTGGCCATCGAGCCACTCTGGAGGCGACCGGGCGGTGGCGTACTCCGAGCAGTTGCTCCAGCTCGCCGTGCAGCTGGCCGATGAGGGCGTCGTCGTCGAGCTCATCGGGCCGGGCGTCGTCCACCCGCCCCGCCGATACGCGC
>CAXMLU010000593.1:0-1887 GCA_964194255.1 uncultured bacterium | reverse complement strand
GGCCAACCGGCTCGATGACATCGGCGGGCCCCACTCCCACTCCAACTACCCGTGAGGGTGGGCGCAGGCCGGCAACTCGCCGCTGCGCTGGTACAAGCAGAATACCTACGGCGGTGGTGTCCGCGACCCGCTTATCGGGCACTGGCCAAACGGGATCCGCGACCGAGGCGTGATCCGCGACCAGTTCTGCCACGCCGTGGACATCACCCCGACCATCCTCGACATTGCCGGCACTGAGGCTCCCGACCAGCACAACGGCGTGGCGCAGACCCCATTGCACGGCGCTTCCATCGTCTCCACCTTCGACGACGCATCCGCCCCCTCGCCGCGGTCGATCCAGTACTTCGAGCAGATGGGCCACCGCGGCCTGTGGGCCGACGGCTGGAAGATCACGACCTACCACGACCAGGGCCATCCGTTCGACGATGACGAGTGGGGCCTCTACCACCTCGACAAGGACTTCGCCGAGTGCCACGACCTCGCCGCCGAGCACCCCGAAAAGCTGTGTGAGCTCATCGACGCCTGGTGGGTCGAGGCCGGACAGCACGGCGTGCTCCCGCTCGACGACCGCACCATCGAACTGTTCGGCGGCACACCCCGGCCGGGCACGGTCCATGCCCGCTGCGACTAAGCCTACGTGCCGCCCATCGCCCACATCCCTAACGACGCATCGCACCGCTCGGCGGGCGGTTTTGGACGATAACCGCCGAGGTCACCACCGCCCTCCACGACGTCGACGGGGTGCTCTACGCCCTTGGCGCTCACAACGTCGGGCACTCCTTCTTCATCAAGGACGGCGCTCTGCAATTCGACTACAACGCCCTCGGCACCCACCACCGCGCCACGCACCGATCGCGCTCGAACCGGGACGCCACGACCTCACCGCCCGATTCGACCGCACCGGTCAGGGCGGCACGCTCACCCTCGCTGTCGACGGCGAGGATCGGACGGCCGTCGAGGTTCCGAAGATCGGTCGCATGTGGGCTCTACCGGGCTCGATATCGGCCGCGACGGCCTGTCGCCGGTGGTCGACGACTACCAGTCTCCGTTCCCCTTCACCGGCTCAATCGAGAAGATCTCTTTTCTCATCCGCAGCCGCGCCGACGCCGCCGCAGTCGCCGCCACCGCCCGAGCGGAGCTGGCCCAGGAGTAAACCGGCCGACAGCCTCTACTCCCGTTGGGCCATGAATAGATGGAACAGCAGGATGAGCTGCGTGAGCGCCAGCGGCTCACTGCGGCGACCGGGCTCGATGATCCCCAGTCCGTCCGGCATCGGCTCCGGGATGCCCAGCTCGGCCCAGATGGTCTCCTCCAGTTCGCTGGTGATCTCCCGGCTGGCGTAGGCGTGGATGTGCAAGGCGTCGACCGGCCTGCCGTCGTCATCCCGCAACAGCTTCAGATGGATCGCCTCCCGTGCGTGCTCGCCCAGCACCGAGGACAGATCCGGGTGGCGGATGGTCGGTCGCAACAGCAAGGTGGCACTGAGGTTGTCCTCGGGTGATTCGCCTCGCTCAGGAATGGGGGAGAAGCGCACGACGATGTCGGCGTTGGCTCGCTGGGGCCGGATGAACTCCTCCGCCTCGGGCTCCCGGCGGGCCAGGTCGGCCAGCACTTGGTCGGCGGTGTAGCCCCGCTTCGCCGTGTCGCGGCGCACCTTCCAGGCGCGGCGGATCGGTTCGGGCGGATCGAGATAGACGGTGGCGTCGGCACAGGCCCGAGCCAGCTTGGTGTGCAGCGGCAGCAGACCCTCGATCACGACGAACTGGCGGGGTTCGACCAGCTGAGGGCGGCCGAGGGTGCCGTCGGCGTGGTTGTAGACGGGCTTGAGCACCGGCTGCCCGACAGCCAGCAGTTGCAGGTGCTGCTCCATGATCTCGACGTAGTTGC
>CAXMLU010000592.1:0-2529 GCA_964194255.1 uncultured bacterium | reverse complement strand
GCCGGCGGACACGAAACGGCGGGAGGGGAAGGTGGGGAGGCCGTACTCGTGGATGCCTCCTTCAGCATCCCGTCCGCGCTCCACGATCCCGAACGCACACTCGGCCCGCGACGTGGTCGCCGGCTCCGGCAACGGGAACCACGCCCGCAGCCGGTGATCGCGTGACGGGTTGTCGAAGCTGGTCGTAATCCGCATCAATCTTTCCCCGGCCTGGAGTTCGAGGTCGGTGGTCACCTCTACTACCCGGTTCCCGACCCGCCTGCCGTTCACGATCCGCTCGGGCCACTCGAAGGTCCGGACGACCTGCAGCCTGGCCCGAAGCGGCCCCTTTTCCTTAACTTCGATGCCAACCGAGGTCGGTTCCTTCACTACGACGTCGCCCGCCGGGGGGGAATAGTTGTACGTGTCCCCGTGGTCGCCGTCATCGACCAGCAGGTCGAGGCCGGCGAGGCCGCTGATCGAGAACGTTCCCGTGGACGGATCCACCTCCACCCGCATCAGCCCGTTGTCCATGCCGGTGTCGCCTGCGCTCACGGGCTGCACGTCGAGGGCAGCGGCCGACCACTGCGCCCATCCGAACCCGGGTACGTCGCGGGCGCGCACCAGCAGGACCTGCGACGCCTGGCGCTGTGCTCGCAAAACGACGCGATCGTCCTTGCGAGATCCGGCCACCGCCCAGATCTCGGCCATCGTCGCCTCGAATCGAGCCGCCTCGGCCGCCGACCGATGCCGGTGGCCGGCGCCGGTGCGAAACGTAATGCGCACCTCCGCGTGAGTGTCCTCGAGGTCAATGCCCTCGAGCGACGAACCCATACGGATGCCTCGCTCACTGAGTTGGCCGAGGAGCGCACCGACTTCCCCGCCCACACCGACCACCTCAACCGTGGTAGCCGGATAGGCGCGCAGCAGTTGTGATCCCGGCACCGCTCCATCGCCGGCTACGATCACCTGAACCAGCCCGCTGCGCGCCGCCGCGCTGGGATTCACGATCACCTGACCGGGATCGGCGATGCTCTCGGCCAGGGCGCGCTCCGCCCGACGTCGTAGCCCGTCGGCCAAACCGTACGCCTCGTCGAAGCGATGCATCACCGCCGCTCCAACTTCATCCACCGAGCAGGCACAGATGGAGTCGTGCGCGGAGTTGCGGATCACTTCCAGCCAGGCGAGGCGAAGTAGGGCGCCGGGATACGCGTGCGGGGGGAGGAACAAGGCGGACAGAGGCTCGGCCTGCCGCTCGAGTGTCCGCTCGGTGATGGCGGCGGATTGCTTGACATCGACTCGGTTGGAGGCGACGCCCATAAGCAGATTGGCCCGGGCTCCGGAACGGAGTTCGCCGGTCCACGAGGGCAGGCCCTCGGTCGGCGCGGCCGCCAGGTACTCGGCCAGACTGGTGAGCTCCATGCGGTAGTCGTCCTGGATGGCGTTGGCCTCGGCCACCACCCGCCCCAACCAGGGCTGTGGCACCTGGTGATCCGTGCCGTTCATCCACAACAGGCCGGCGTCGGGCGGCAGGGCATCGCCCAATTCGGCTTCGTGGATCTGCACGCGGCGGAGAAGGGCCTTGGCGTCATCCGGAATCGACGCCCCGTTGCTGTAACCGACCCAGAGGTACTCGGCCCGCACCGTCGAACCGTCTAGTGCCGTCCACCAGAACGCCGTCTTGTCCACCGCGCTCGGCACGCCGCGCCAGACGACGGTGTGGCCAAACCCGCCGAGGGCAAGAATCTGCGGCATCTGCGCAATGTGACCGAACATGTCGGGTAGATACCCGACGGGCATGGCCCCGCCGAAGGCGGCCGCCCGCTCCAGGCCGGCTTGGAGATTCCGGATGATCGTCTCACCTGAAACCAGGAACTCGTCCATGAGGATGTACCACGGCCCCACGGCCAGCCGTCCGCTGGCGGCGAGGCGTCGCAGTGCGGGCTCGGCCTCGGGCCGAACGGCCAGGTAGTCGTCGATCACCGCCATCTGGCCGTCGAGCATGAACCGGGCGTATGCCGGGTCGGCCTCTAGCCGCGGGAGGAACTCGTCGAGCAGGTCAACCAGTCGCAGCCGGAAGGCTTGGAAGGGCGCGTACCACTCCCGGTCCCAGTGGGTGTGAGGGACGATGGCAACGGTGCGCGGGGCCGCCTTGGCGGACGCGTCGGCAGATGGACCCATGGTTCACCGTATCGCCCGCTGCCCGCCGCGAGCCCGTCGGGCTCACCCTCAACCGAAATCAGCAGGACCAGGTGAGGGGCTTTGGAGACTGCCACAGCACGTGGCGATTCGCGTCGAGCCAGTAGAACGAGGCCGAGATCACGCTGTGCGGCGTGGGGCTGCTGAAGTGAAGGTAGAGCGGGCCGTCCTGGTGACGAGCACCCACCGGAATGGGCTTACCCCAACTGGGGTGGTTCACGTTCTGCAGGTTGGTGTAGGTCACGCCCGGTACCGGAGTCTTGGGCGTGCCCGTATTGGAGAACGCCGCCACCATTTGGAGGTACTGGACGCTGGCCGTGCCCCGGTACTGGTCCCAGTGGGTGGTGATCT
>CAXMLU010000591.1:0-3966 GCA_964194255.1 uncultured bacterium | reverse complement strand
CCCGATCCACAGGTCTTGACTATTTCTCGTGGCGATGCACCGCCTGGGCGTCATAGGCTGGGAGGATGCATCGGCAGTATCGACGGTTGCTGCTCGCAGGCGCCGTCGCCGCCGTATTCGCTTGGCGGCAGTACAAACTATCCGAAAACGAAGCAAAATTTGCCGCCGGCAAGTTCCGCTGAACGTCCTGTGTCACCTTCCTGACCGGGTCAGAGTCTGACGACCCGGAGCGCAGCATCTGGAGGATTCTCGCGTGCCAGCATTCACCTTCCCCGGCCAGGGGTCACAACGTCCAGGTATGGGCGGCCCCTGGGTGGGTCATCCATCCTGGGAGCTGGTCGAGGACGCGGCCGACGCGACCGGGCGGGACATCGCCCATCTGCTGCTTGATGCAGATGCCGCCGAGCTGAGGGAAACCCGTCACGCCCAGCTGGCCACCTTCACCCTGTCGTTGGTTGTGCTCGACGCCGTTGAGCGCCTCGGCATCTCGCCGAGCATCTGCGCCGGCCACAGCCTGGGCGAGTACACGGCTTTGGTTGCCTCGGGCGCGCTCTTGTTCGAGGAAGGCGCCCGGGTGGTGGCCGAACGAGGCGACGCCATGCAGGTGGCCGCCGACGACCAACCCGGCACGATGGCCGTCGTCGTCGGTCTCGATGAGACGGCGGTGGAGGGCGCGTGCATGCGGGCCGACGACGACGTGTGGGTGGCGAACTTCAACGCGCCGAAACAGGTGGTGATCGCCGGCACCCCATCCGCCGTCGAACGGGCCGCGACGATCTGCCGAGAGGCCGGCGCGCGCAAAGTGTTGAAGATCCCGGTAGGCGGTGCCTTTCATACGCCGTTAATGGAGCAGGCCCGATCTCGACTTCGCAAGGCGTTGCGTGAGGTGACCTTCTACGCGCCCGAAGTTCCCGTCGTTGCCAACGTGGACTCGCTTCCTCACATCGAGGCCGAAGTGTGGCCTGGACTTCTCTCCGCCCAGCTGCTGCGGCCGGTGCTGTGGCGCCAGACCCTGCTGGCCCTCGCCGACGCCGCTCCCAAGGTGATCGTCGAACTCGGGGCTGGGGGCATCCTCACCGGTTTGGCCAGGCGCACGATTCCGGGTATTCCGGCCCTGGCCGTGGCCACGCCCGACGATCTCGACCTGCTGGCCGACCATCTGGTCGGTGAGGGTCCGCTGCACGCCTGGCGTATCGAGCACCAGGGAGAGCACCTCTACATGTCCGAACGCATGGTGGTCAGCCCGTGCGCCGGGGTGTTCGAGCCGGCCAACCTGGCCGCCCCCGAGGCAGCCGTGGTTGCGGTCGGCACCCTGCTCGGGCGGGTCGCAGACGAGGATGTCCGCACCCCCTTTGCCGGTCAGATCATGGGCATGCTGGCTATGCCCGGAGAGCGGGTGCAGCGGGGCCAGCCCATCGCCTGGCTGCGGGCATCGTGAGCCCCCTCGTCACGGGCCGCGGTACCGCCATTGTCGGATATGGCACCGCCCTGCCCGACCGGGTGGTCACCAATCAGGAGATCGAGCGCTACCTCGACACCAGCGACGAGTGGATCACCGAGCGCAGCGGCATTCGTGAGCGGCGCGTGGCCAGGCCCGAGGGCTGGCCGCCTCTTCCCGATCCGGCCACGTTTCCCACCGCGACCCTGGCCACGGCGGCGGGGCAGGCGGCCCTCGACCATGCCGGGTGGAGCGCCGAAGACGTAGACCTGCTGGTGCTCGCCACCACCACCCCCGATCGCAGCGTGCCGGCGACCAGCGCCGACGTGAGCGCACGCCTCGGGCTGCGATGCGGGGCCATGGACCTGAACGCGGCGTGCTCAGGGTTCGTTTACGGACTCGTCACCGGTAGTGGCCTTATCGCCACTGGCATGGATCGCGTCCTGTTGATCGGGTCTGAGACGCTGAGTCGCATCGTCGACTGGTCGGATCGCTCCACGGCCGTGCTGTTCGCCGACGGCGCCGGAGCGGTCGGCCTGGAGGCCATACCCGGCGACAGCCAACTGCTCGGGTGGGATATGGGTTGCGACGGCACACTGCAAAGCATCTTGTACTGCGAGATCGGTGCGGGGATGCAGATGGAGGGCAAAGAGGTCTTCCGCCGGGCCGTCCGGGTCACCGTCGACTCGGCCAAGCTGGCCATGGAGAGGGCCAAGGTCAGCGCGGACGACATCGCCCTGTTCGTGCCGCACCAGGCGAACATCCGTATCATCGATGCGATGGGAACCCGTCTCGGCCTCCCTCCGGAACGCACCGCGGCGGTGCTGGACCGCACGGGAAACACCAGCTCGGCGTCCATTCCCCTGGCTCTGGCGGATGCGGCCGACAACGGCCGGTTGAGCGAAGGCGACCTCGTGCTCTTCTCCGGCTTTGGCGCGGGCATGACCTGGGCCAGCGCCGTCTGGCGTTGGGGCCTTCGCTCGGCCAACTAGATTTTGGGTACCACTATCGGAGGAACAATGGATCAGGAAGCCACGTTCGAGACCTTCAAGAAGTGCGCCGTGGAGGTGCTCCAGGTCCCACCGGAGAAGGTCACGCTCGACGCCCGCTTCGGCGACGACCTCGATGCCGACAGCCTCGATCTTGTCGAGCTGGTGATGGCCCTCGAGGAGTCCTTTGACGTCACGGTCGACGAGTCTGAGTACGAGGGCATCGAGACCGTGGGCCAGGCCTACGAGCTGATCACCTCCAAGCTCTGATGCTCGCCGTACAGGGCCCCCCTGGGCGGGCCATTCCGGGCCGTCGAGTCGCCATCACCGGGATCGGTGTGCTCGCCTGCTGCGGTAACGGAAAGGACGCGTTCTGGGCCGGCCTCCTGGCCGAGCCACCGGAAGGTGAGCGCAGGGTCCGCGACTTCGATCCCACCCCGTACTTCGGTGCCAAGGAAGTCCGGCGCGTCGACCGCTTTACCCAACTGGCCGTGGCCGCCGCCGATGAGGCGCTAGCCGATGCGGGCGGCGGATCGGACGGTCTGGCCGGGCTCGACGTCGATCCCGACCGGGCCGGGGTGTTCATTGGAACCGGCGTTGGTGGCCTGGAGACGCTTGAAACCCAGGTGTTGATTCATGCTGAGAAGGGCCCTCGGCGGGTCAGCCCGTTTCTCGTTCCCATGATCATGTGTAATGCGGCGGCCGCCACCGTCTCCATGCGCCACGGGCTGCGGGGACCCTGCGAGAACACGGTGACCGCGTGCGCGGCCGGAGCGCACTCCATCGGCAATGCGGCACGCATGATCGCCACGGGACGATGCGAGGTCATGCTGGCCGGCGCCAGCGAAGCCGGGATGACGCCCGTCGGCATCACGGGCTTTCAGAATATGACGGCACTCTCCAGCAGCGGCCGCTCCATGCCGTTCGACCGTGAGCGGGATGGGTTCATGATCTCCGAGGGCGGAGCCGTCCTGGTACTCGAGGAACTCGAGCACGCTCGGGCGCGCGGCGCGCACATCTATGCCGAACTGCTCGGGGCGGCCAGCAACGCGGACGCCCATCACATCACCGCGCCATCCCCAGGAGGCGCTGGGGCCATGGCCTGCATGGAGCTGGCTATCGCCGACGCCGGGTTGGTTCCGGCCGACATTGCTCACATCAACGCCCATGGCACGTCGACGCCGCTCAATGACGCGGCTGAGGCCGAGGCCATCACCAAAGTGTTCGGCTCGCCCGGACCGCCGGTGACAAGCACCAAAGGCGTCACGGGTCACCCGCTGGGCGCGGCTGGAGGCCTCGAAGCGGCCGCCCTGACCCTGACCATTGCCCACCGGCTCATCCCGCCCACGGCGGGCTGGCGCACTCGGGATCCCGACATCCATCTCGATCTGGTGGTGGGCGAGCCCCGCCCGTGGCAACCGGGACCGGCGCTGTCCAACTCGTTTGGCTTCGGCGGCCACAACGGCTGTCTGGTGATCGGTCCCGTCGAGGACTCCTAGACGGCCACACGCAGCAAGCTCCTCGTCGTCGACGACGAGG
>CAXMLU010000590.1:0-3402 GCA_964194255.1 uncultured bacterium | reverse complement strand
AATACCAAGACAGAGACTACTGGCGGGGAGGTCATTGAGCCCTCTGCGGAGGAGTGCTTCGAGCTGATCGCGAGCCAGCCTGTCGGGCGGCTGGCGGTGGCCCGATCCGACGGGCCGCCCCTGGTCATACCGGTGAACTTCCGCCTCGACTCCGGCGTCATCGTGTTCCGCTCCGACCCCGGGTTGAAGCTCCGGCTTCTGCTCCGTGGCCCGGTCAGCTTTCAGGTGGACTACATCGATTGGCCGCACCGCACCGGGTGGAGCGTTCTCGTTCACGGCGACGCGTATCAGGCCACCCACTGGGAGAGGGATCACATCGAGCTGGTCCCCTGGGCGGGGGGCGACAAGGGCACCTGGGTTCGCATTGAGGCGGCGACAGTCACCGGACGTCGGCTTCTGCCGGCTGACCTCGACTGGCCGGCCGACAACCGGGGCTATCTGTAGCCGGCCGGTCCGTGTCACCGCGTCAGTGCAGGAGCCCAGCGGCACGGGCGCCGGCCTCGAGCTCGTCGCGGAAGGCAGGATGGGCGATGGCGATCAACCGCTGCGATCGTTCACGCAGCGACCGGCCGCGCAGCTCAGCCACACCGTATTCGGTGACGACGTGGTCGACGGTGTTCTTGAGTGTCGTCACGACCGATCCCTCGGTGAGCGCGACACGGATGCGACTCCGGGCGAGGTCCTTGGTCGCCGAGCGGAGCACAATGAAGGCCTTTCCGCCTTCGGAGTACATGGCGCCGCGGGCGAAGTCGGCCTGGCCGCCCGAGGACGACCAGTAACGGCCGGCCACGGTCTCTGACGCGCACTGGCCCATCAGGTCGACTTCGCTGGTGGCATTGACCGACGCGAAGTTGGGTTCCGTGCCGATGACTCGCGGGTCGTTGACCCAATCGACCCCGGCCAACTCGACGGCCGCGTTTTCGTCAAGCCAGTCGTACAGGAGCTGGGTGCCCAGGCAGAACGTGGCCACCGCCTTGTTGCGCCGGTGGCGCTTGTGGATGCCGGTGGCCACCCCGGCGACGACGAGTCCCATCAACCCGTCTGAGAACAGCTCGGTGTGAATCGCCAGGTCTCGGTGTCCACCGAGAGCGCCGACCACCGCGTTGGGGATAGCGCCGATGCCCACTTGGATGGTCGCCCGGTCGGGGATGCGCTCGGCGACGAAGGTAGCGATGGCCCGGTCGGCGGCGTCCGGCTCCACGGGGACCACCTCCTCGAGCAGGGCATGGTGCTCGCACCAGCCGGCGAGTTGGGACAGGTGCAGCTCGTTGTCCCCAGACGTGCGGGGCATATGCCGGTCGACCTCGCAGAAGAACGGCGCCCGCCCGATGAGGCTGGCGGAGTAATCGGCGTTTGTGCCCAGGCTCACGTAGCCGTGGCGGTCAGGAGGTGAGCAGCGGGCGGCGACGAGCGAACACTTGGTGGAGTGGGCGAGGAGGGCGGGCATCTCGGAGAAATGGTTGGGGACCAGGTCGACGGTGCCCCGCCAGTAGGAGGGCCGGGTGGCCGGCGACAGAAAGTAGCTCACGTGGCGCAGATGGTCGCCACGCTCGCCGCGGATGTAGGCCCGCTCTTTCAGGGCGTGCATCTGGTGGATGCGCACGCCGTCCAACTCGTCGGCATGGGCCTCCAGGGCGTCGAGGATAGCCACGGGCTCTCCGTTGGCGAGCGGAAGGATCACATCCGCTCCCGGTGGGATGTGGGCCAAGATGTCCTCTGGGGTACCGCATCGAGGGATCGCGTTCACGCCGCCAGTGTGGTGCCGAGGCGATCCGCCCGCCAACGCCGGAGCCGCGCCACCGCCTCGAAGGTACGATCCCTTTGTCGTCCCCGGAACGCGGGACGACGATCTCGGTCGATGCACTAGCCAGGGAGGATAACTATGCCTGAAAAGGGCGCGGCACTATGGCAGGGCGACCTGCGATCCGGTAGGGGCACGTTCACCGCCGGTGAGACCATCAGCGGCGAGTATTCGTTCAAGTCGCGCTTCGAGGACGGGCCAGGCGCCAATCCCGAGCAACTCATCGCCGCCGCGCACGCCGCGTGCTTCTCGATGGCTCTCTCGAACATCCTCGCGGAAGCCGGCACGCCGCCCGACTCCGTCCAGACGGACGCGACAGTAACCCTCGCTCGTGTCGACGGCGCACCCACCATCACGAAGATCGCTCTGGTCACGGTCGGCCGGGTACCAGGCATAGAGGAGGGTGCCTTCCAAGAGCACGCCAAGGCGGCCAAGGCGGGCTGCCCAGTGAGCAGAGCTCTCGCCGCCGTGCCCGAGATCACGCTGGAAGCGTCCTTGGCGGACTGAACCTGCCGACATGAACGAGCCCCGCTGACGAGCATGCCGAGCGTGGCTGCCCGGAAGCCACCGAACCTCTGGCCCGGAGCTGCGAGCGACGAGGAGGTCCGCGGATCCTCGTTGAGCATCTCGACCGGCTCGGACAGCACGTGGCCGCGGCGCGGGCGGAGCAGAAAGACGACACGTCGCGAGCGGCCCTTGCCGAGGTGGAGCTCGGACTGCTGGCCCACCGGCGGGCGCTCAGCGAGACCGTCCATGCCGTGACCCATTGACGAGCTCCCGAACTAATGGGCGCATTCGGCGCGATACTCAGGGTTTGTGATCAGCGGATCTGGTCGGACGGGAAAAGTCGCCCAGCGGAGGGTTGATCCGGTATTGGCGCGGGAAGTGGCGGCGGAGTTCCTTGCCGCGCGCTGCGCGCCGCGCGACCCTGTCGTGGTCGCCGCGTACGTGCAGCTCGAGGTCCAGTCGGACCGACTGTTCGCTCTCCTCGGCGAGTCGGCGCGACCGTGCGCTGTTCGGGTGGTGTTCTCCCGCAACCCGCTTCCGTACGCCTCTGATCGCGAGATGATTGGCGCGGTTCGCACTGACCACCTCCTCGAGGTGAGTACCGCAGCCACGGAACCCGACCGACTGCATCCGCTCATGGGATGCGAGCCGGGGGGCGCCTATGACCGCTTCCGGGCCGTTCACGACCTCGCTGGCCATGTTGGTCCGTGCTTGGGCTTTGACCGCGACGGGGAGTATGCAGCCTGGCTCGTGCAAGATCACCTCTATCGCGGTCTCGCACGGTGGGCGTTGGCGACCGAGCTTCACGGAGAGCACAGTGTGCGATGGACCACCGGCGCCGTCGCGGACCATAAGGCGATCCTGCTCGATCCACACCTGTTGCATCGTTCCCGGAGAGCCAACCGAGCGATCCAAGACGGCGGCTGGTGTCCACCGCAGAATTCGGACGGTCGGGGCGTGGTGACCGCCCTGGCCGGCTCGGCGTTCGGTGGGGGCGCGGCATAGGGTTCTGAACCGATGCCTCAGCCCGGAGCCGGGCGACTGCGGCGCCTTGGCCACCTGGCTAACGGCTGCGATCGTATGGACTCCACAAC
>CAXMLU010000589.1:0-1642 GCA_964194255.1 uncultured bacterium | reverse complement strand
GAAGCCGACGATGATGTCGGTGGTCACCGCTAGATCGGGGATTGCGGCCCGGGCCGCGGCCAGCCGCTCGAGGTAGCGGGTCGCGGTGTACCCGCGGTGCATGGCCGCGAGGGTCCGATCGCTCCCGGACTGGAGCGGAAGGTGCAGGTGCTCACAGACGGCCGGCGTCGTGGCCATGGCCTCGATGGTCTCGGGGCGGAGATCCTTCGGATGCGGGCTGGTGAACCGCACTCGACGAATCCCGTCCACCGAGCCCACGGCCCTTAGCAGATCGGCGAAGAGAGGCCGAGCCCGGGGCCGGTCGGCGTTCGCCCAGCCTGCACCGACCGATGCGGCCGCATCCCGCCAGTGGGCATCGCGACGCAGCCCGGTGGTCAGGTCACGACCGTAGGAGTTGACGTTCTGGCCGAGCAGGGTGACCTCGACCGTGCCGGCGGCGGCGAGTGACTCCACCTCCTCCACCAGTTCACCGAAAGGCCGGCTGATCTCGCGACCCCGGACGGCCGGGACGATGCAGAAGGCGCAGGCGTTGTCGCAGCCGATCTGGATGGTCACCCACGCCGCGTAGGGCACATCACGCCGGGTCGGGAGGGCCGACGGGAACGCGCTCACGTCGCTGGCTACGGCCTCCTCGAGTATCTCGACCAACGGGCCTTCTTCGCGGGCCCGGCGCAGCAGGGTGGCCGCCGAGGCGACGTTGTGTGTGCCGAAGACCACGTCGACCTGCGGGGCCCGCTTACGGACCAGGTCCCGGTCCTTCTGCGCCAGGCAGCCGGCCACGGCGATCTGCAGACCCGGTCGCCGGTCCTTCTCCGCCTTCAGGTGGCCCAGATGCCCGTAGAGCTTGTTGTCGGCGTTTTCGCGGATGCAACACGTGTTCAGGATTACGACGTCGGCTTCATCCAGCCGGTCGGTAGCCTCCAGCCCGTCGGCTTCGAGCAGTCCGGCGATGCGCTCGGAATCATGCTCGTTCATCTGGCACCCGAAGGTGCGGAGGAGATACTTCTGCGCCATCGGTCGAGGATACGCCAACGCCGCTGGCGGCCACCCCACTATGCAGCGGCAACCGCCAGGGCCGGCTGGCCGAAAGTCACCGCCTTCCCACGCGGGAATTTCCGACTGCGGACGTCAGGCCAAAACGCGGCTTTGGCCGGGATTCGTCCCGGCCCGCTGCCTGGCCACGCCGGCGGCCGCGAAGTTGCCCGGGTGCGTCGGTCGGTTCTCTGGGTCAGAGTTCGACGTCACTCCGGCTCACTCCTACCTCATGCGTCCCAGGGTGGGCGCCTTTTCGCCATGCTTGCGGCATATCAGCGGGGATCAGCCCGCCAAAATGGCAGCTGTCCGTGAGATCTAGTCCTCGAGCACCAGCGGGGCGTCGTCCGGGTCGCTGGCCGGATCGATGGCCTGCTCCTTGACGTCGCCGAGACCGACCTGCTGGCGGATGCGCTCGGAAATGTCGATCATGAGTTCGAGGTTCTCGGTCAGGAACTCCTTGGCTTTCTCCCGACCTTGGCCGAGTTGCTCGCCCTCGTAGGTGTACCAAGCCCCGGACTTCTTGACGATCCCGAGATCGACACCGACGTCGAGGAGGGACCCTTCCCGGCTGATGCCGCGGCCGTACATGATGTCGAACTCGGCCTGC
>CAXMLU010000588.1:0-2009 GCA_964194255.1 uncultured bacterium | reverse complement strand
AAGTAGACGAGGGTGAGGAGTCGACGGGCCGCGGCGACGCGGGCCACCTTGACGCCGCGGCGGGCTTGGATGCGCTGGTAGTCGGCCTTGAGTTTGGGGCCGCCCCGGACGTGGGAGACGGCTTCGATGGCCGCCCAGCGCACCAGCTTGGAGCCTTGCTTATCTGTGGCCCCGGGTTTGTCAACCGGCTGGTTCCAGGTGGGTTTTGGCGCGCCGGGTCGCGTCGAGCCGGGGTCAAGGCTGGCCGGAGGCCACCCGGAGGGCTTGGCCTTGACGCCGGCGTTGCCCGACCGGGCGAAGCGCAGACAATGGTCGTGGACCCCCGCCAGGGGGTCCTGGCCGCGCCGTTCGCGGCGGTCGGTGCGTTTAGCGTCGTCGTGAGCGGCTCCTTTCTCCGGGTTTGCCGGCGGGGTTAGAGGTGGGTGGGGAAAGCGGGCGTCCCTGCTTATCTCGGTGCTCGACACCTGGTGTGGTGTCGGCGAACTAGATGGCGGTCGGGGTGTCCCGAAAACGTGTGCGGCCGCTCGTTCTTGGTCGGCTGTCCAGCTGGTGGGCCGGCAGCAACAGGGTTGCCTGGAGCTGGTCGCAGATCATCGGTTTGGTGGACGCGACGCTGAAGCGAAACGGGTGGTCACGCGGTCAGCGCGGCCCCCTCGAGGTTGCGGAGGGTGTGGTAGCAGCGGCGGGCGAGCTTGCGGGCCACGGTGAGAAGTGCGAGTTGGCCGTCGAGGCGGCTCTTGAGCTGCAGGTAGTAGGGGTAGTCGGGAGAGCTGGGTCGGGCGGCGTAGACGGCAGACTCGTAGAGTGCCCATCGCAGCGCAGGCGGACCCTGCTTGGCCAGGTGCCCGCGGGTGCGTTTGCCGTCCGACGACCACACCGTGACGTCGAGGCCGGCGTGGCGCACGGCGTCGTCAGAGCTCGTGAACCGGCGGCAGTCGCCGAGCTCTTCCCAGATGATCACCGAGGTGAGCGGGCCGACCCCATACAGGTTCGCGCGGAGCGCTTTGCAGCCCGGCTGGCGGGCGCCGATGGCGATGATCTGCGCGCGGAGCGGGTCGAGCTCGGCGTTGAGACGGTCGATCTGGCGCATCCCGGTCTCCACGGCGCGACGGCCGGCGTCGGGAAGCTCGGCCCGGTCGAGATGGTCCCGGCCGGCGGCAGTCACCAGCCGGGCGGCGAGTTGGGGAACGCCGTGATGGAACAGCGTGGCCTGCACCCGCTGGAACCATCCGGTGCGTTCGTCGAGCAGATCCTTGTAGAGGCGGACGAGCACTCGGGCGTCGAGCATGTGGGCAGGGGGGATCCATGAGTCCGGGACGCGGTCGTCGACCAATAACTGGCGAAGGTGGCGGGCGTCAGCGCGATCAGTTTTGGCCCGCCGCTTCTTGCCGCGCAGAGCCGCGGTCTCCGCGGGTTCCGCGACGTGCGCCTCGACGCCGGCGCGGACCAACTCCTCCACCACGTATCGCCATCCGGTGCAGCCCTCTAGCGCGAACACCACGTCGCTCTGATCGTCGAAACGTCGCAGCCAGTTCCGCAGGCTCGCCCGGCCGGCCGGCGTCACCCTGCCGGTTTGGACCTCGCCAGTGTCGAGATCCACATAGTCGAATGTCAACTGGGCCCGGTGGATGTCCAGGCCGCCCATCACCGTCATCGTCAACCTCCACGCTCGGGAAGAGCCGAGTTTGGTCGGCGCCCCCACATGCCATCTTGGTGATGCGACCCCGATGGACTTTGATGTCGGACTCTCGGTGTTTGGGGGTGAGCCCCGCCCACGAGCACAACGCCTGGGCGGAGCCGAAGCGTCCCACGTCGCCGATCTCGGCGACGAAGATGTCGGCCAGGATCGGCCCGACACCGTCGATGGCCTGGATGGCCCGATAGCCGCGGTGGTCTTTGAGCAGCTTGTGGATGCGGCGCTCCAACATGTCGACCTCGCGCTCATACGCCCCGACCAGGTCGCGCAGCGAGTCGATCCGGACGGTGTAGGCCTCGGGCAGCTCGAGGGC
>CAXMLU010000587.1:0-2529 GCA_964194255.1 uncultured bacterium | reverse complement strand
AACCCGGCCGCCTCACCGAAGTGGCGGGCCAGGTCGATCAGGGTGGCGTCGTCGGGCGCGCCGCCAGCTCGGGCTTCGAGCACCTCGGCGATGCGTCGGTGCAGCCGCAACCGCCGTGTCGTGCCCAGCTCCTCGTACAACGTGGACCGGATGAGAGCGTGCACGAACGCCCGCCGCCGCGGCCGGCCAGCGACCGGGGCGATGAGACGAGCTTCTTCGGCCTGCTCCAAGGCGTCGAGCACGACATTCTCGTCGATGGCGGCGACAGCGGCGGTGAGGTCGGTGTCGAACTCCCGGCCGATCACGGCGGCCACGGACAGGACCGCGTTGGCTTGGGCTGGAAGGTGGTTGAGGCGGCGGCCGATCACCTCGCGGATGCCTTCTGGGATCCCGGCGTCGTGGTGTCCGGTCGTGGTGCCGGGACGAACCCAGCGGCCGCCGTCCTGCACGACCGCGCCGGTCTCGATCAAATGGCGCAGCACCTGGCCAACGAAGAACGGGTTGCCCTCGGTCTCCGCGTGGATGTCGCGGGCGAGGCTGACGCCGTCATCGGTGAGGGCCTCGCCCGAAGCCGCCTCGACGAACCCCTCGACCTCAGCCTGTGACAGCCCGGCCAGGCTGAGTCGCGTGACCCCTGTCTCGCGGCGCAGGTCGGCTAACACGTCGGCGAGGGGATGCGCCCGGTCAACGTCGGTGTCGCGGTAGGTGCCGATGGTCAGCGTCCGCCGCGGCGTCGTCGCCCGCACCAGGTGGCGCAGCACCAGCAGCGATCCCTTGTCGGCCCAATGAAGATCATCGAGGACGACCAGCACCGGAGCGGTCTCGCTGACCGCGGCGAAGAACGCGACGACAGCCTCAAAGAGACGCAGCCGTTCGGTGTCGGGCTCGGCGCCGAGCGGTGGGGGCAGTCCGGGCACCCGGTCCACGATCAGCGGCACCAGACGGGCCAGGTCGCCTCCGAACGTCGCGCACCACACCGCCAGATCCGCGTCGGACGCACCAGTCGCGAGGGCAGTGATCGCCTCGACCCACGGCTGGTACGGGACAGCCAAATCCTCGTCGCACCGACCGAACGCGACGATCGCACCATCGTCGAACGCGGCCTGCGCCACCTCCGCCGCCAGGCGGGTCTTACCCACCCCCGGCTCACCGGCGATCAGCGTCACGCCGCGACGACCCTCAGCGACCACCTGCTTCCACGCGTCACCCAGCCCAGCGCGCTCCGGGCCCCGGCCAACGAAGCC
Organism: uncultured bacterium; assembly: GCA_964194255.1. Taxonomy (GTDB): domain Bacteria; phylum Actinomycetota; class Acidimicrobiia; order Acidimicrobiales; family CAXMLU01; genus CAXMLU01. Next base: position 1,285 of record CAXMLU010000587.1, on the reverse strand, counting down.
CACCGACCCCTGCGCCCCCGGCCCGAGCGGCCCCGGCAACGCGATCCCGTGCCCGGACCCGCCGATCCCGGCCGGCACCGGAACCCGATACGCGGACACCGCCACCGCGAGACCCTTCAGATCGAGCGGGCCGAGCGGCTCAAAGCCGTGCCCACCACGGCTGCCCACCAAGAGGCGCACCACCTCGGCCACCACAATCGAGCCGCCCTCCGCGATGTCGCAGAGCCGCTTCGCCTCAACCACAGCAGTCCCGAAACAATCGGCGTGCTCCCACACCACATCACCAGCCGACAACCCGATCCGCACCGACAACGGGTCGCCCCGGGCCCGACGGTTGTACGCGCCAACCGCGTGCTGCGCGGCGACCGCCGCGCCAACCGCATCGCTGGCCGAGTCGAACGTCGCCAGCAGCCCGTCGCCCAGCGTCTTCACCACGACCCCGCCATGGTCGACCATGGCGTCTCGCAGCAAAATGTCATGGTCACGGCGGACCTCGTCCGCCAGGTCGTCGCCCAACGCAGCACGCATCGCCGTCGAGTCCACCAGGTCCGTGAACAGCACCGTCGCCGTATCCCGCCCCACCCGCGTCACCACCCGACCATGCTCGCACAGCCCAGCCATCCCGCGGGACTCAGCTCGTCATAGACCGATCGGGGTCGCTTCGGTCCTGTGCTCTTCCGCAGTCGACAGAGGGCGCTGCAGGCCAAAATCGTTCGCTCAGCCGCCACATCCCATGCGCTCACCGAGCCGGCGATCTGTGGCAGTTCGTCCATCTCTGCTACCCGAATGTTCGGGGACACGCCCTCGATCACGGTAGTGGTCAAAGTAGTTCTGCATCTGGATCGAACTCGTCTGGTATCCAAGACGCTCGTAGAGGCGCCGAGCCACGAGATTGTGGCCGAACACATTCAGACCCAGACGTGTCGCTCCGTGTTCGCGAGCCTCCACCTCAGCAAGAAGCATCGCCGCTCGGCCCAAACCGTTCCCTCGCCCGGTGCTGCGTTGCATGGACCGCGCCCCACTCGGGAACGGCATCACTTCCAGTGTGGCTTCAGCGACCGTGCTTAGGCGTTTATCAGCCCCAGTCGGAGAGAAGCACCCCTGGTTGGTTGCCGACGATCCGCGTCAGTCCGGTCCCGTCGGCGTTCATGGTGTACAAATCGGCACAGGGACAACCCGCATATTTGAGGTCACTCACGAGCACGATCTTCCGAGGGAGTGTCCACGTAACGGTGTTTGTGGCCTGAAACGCTGAGCGGACCGCTCGGCGAGGAGGGTACATACC
>CAXMLU010000586.1:0-1524 GCA_964194255.1 uncultured bacterium | reverse complement strand
GTGTACACCTGCCCGGTGATGTGGCGGGCTCGGTCCCCGAGCAGAAAGACGACCATCGGAGCGACGTCCTCGGCGTCACCCATCTCGGCCAGCTCCATCGGCACGTTGGCGGACATTCGGGTGCGGGCCACCGGCGCTATGCAATTAGCGGTCACGCCGTAGCGGTGCAGGCCGACGGCCGCGCTGCGCACGAGCGACACGATCCCGCCCTTGGCCGACGAGTAGTTGGCTTGGGCCACACTCCCGGCGAAGGCGCCGGAGGTGAACCCGATGAGGGTGCCGGCTTCCTGCTTGCGCATGATGGCGGCGGCGTGGCGGAATACGGTGAAGGTGCCCTTCAGGTGGGTCTCGATCACCGGGTCCCACTCGTCCTCACTCATGTTGAACAACATCCGTTCCTTGAGGATGCCGGCGACGCAGACCACGCCGTCTATCCGGCCCCACTCATCGACGGCGGTCTGCACGATCCGTGATCCGCCGGCCATAGTGGTCACCGTGTCGGCCACCGCCACAGCGGTGCCGCCCGCGTCGGTGATCTCCTTCACCACCGCGTCGGCCACGTCGCTGGATGGATCCTCTCCGGCTATACCCACGCCGTAGTCGGCAACGACCACGTTGGCCCCGGCTTCGGCGCTAGCCATCGCCACCGCCCGCCCGATGCCTCGCCCCGCGCCTGTCACCGCGATTGACTTCCCTTGCAGGTATCCGGCCATAGGGCCTCTGGTTAGCATCCGCCCGTGGGGCGACACAAGGTGATCGTGATCGAGGACGGAGAAGCATCACCCCTTCCGCCGTGCCGCTCACTCACCTACCGCGCTCTGGACGGCGAGCAACCCACGGTGCACTGCCTCTGGTTCGATGAGGTGCCGGAACCGCACACGCTGCCCGGGCGGGCGTGGCTGGTTGAACCCCGGCCACAGTGGGACGACCGGGTCGCTCCCGGCATCACCCGCTTCTCGCTCCTGCGGCGCGCCGGGGACATCACGCCGGCCGAATTCGCCGGCCACTGGACGGAGGTGCACGCTCCCCTCGCTCGACGCCACCATCCAGCCCTGCGCCGGTACGTACAGAACATCGTCCTGCATCCGCTGGGTGACGCCGAACCGTACGACGGCATCGTCGAGCTCGGGTTCGCCAGCGTCAGTGACCTCGAAGAGCGCATGTATGACTCGGAGGCGGGTCGGGCGGCGGTGGCCGCCGATGTGCGCTCGTTCATCAACGTCTCGGCCGGATGGCAGGTGGTGACTCACGATCCCCTTCCCCTTGAAACATAGAACGCGTTCTTATATGTGGTTGTAGTGACTTCCGTTGTCGACCGGCGCAGCAACCGACTGGCCCGGGCCCTGCTGGCCGTGGGGGTGGCGCCCATGCACCACGTGGTCATCAGTTGTTGTGCGGAGCATGCCGGCGATGCGGAGGTAGCCCTCGCCGCGGTCCGCAAAGCGGCGCGCGGGCGGAGGCCATCGTTCCTAAACGGTTGGCGGAGCGGCTGGCCGCCCGCCAGCCGCGCCTGCTGCTGGCCGG
>CAXMLU010000585.1:0-2731 GCA_964194255.1 uncultured bacterium | reverse complement strand
CGATCTTCATGATGACGGTGGTGGACCAGGTGAGGCCCTGGTTGATGCCGAGCAGGGCGTTGGCGGCGATGATCCACCCCCACGTCGGCGCCCAAATGATGAGGAGCGGAACGGGGAGGCCGACGAGCCAGCCGGCCACCAGCACCGGCTTGCGGCCGACGCGGTCCGACAGGGTGCCGGCCACGAAGTTGGTGGCCGCCTTCACCGTGCCGAAGGCGAGGATGAAGGTGAGCGCGGCGGTGTAGGCGGTGAGGTGGAACGTCCGCTCGGCCAACAGCGGCAGCACGGTCCGTTCCTGCCCGATCATGCCGCCAACGAGTGCGTTTACCCCGACCAGCAGGCTGAACTGCGCCAGGTTGGCCCGCAGCCCTAACCGCGGCGGCCTGTTGGCCACCCTCATGCAGTGCCCAACGCCACATGGTGGGCTGCGGCCCATTCGTCCGGGCCACCGGTGAGAACGGTCACCTCACGGTGGACGTCGCGGGCGAGGAGGCTTCCGGCCGACATAGCCCGCTCACCGTGCGCGCACATGACCGACAGCGGACCGGACGGCAGAGACGCGGCGCCGCTGGCGATGGCGCCCAGCTCGGCGTGGACGGCGCCGGGAACGTGGCCGGCCTCGAACTCGTTGCATTGCCGGACGTCGACAACGGCACCGTCTGCCCCAGCCGCGGGGATCAGAGGGAGACGCTCGACCGGATAGCCGGCCAACACCCAGCTTTCGACCCCGCCGGCGAGCTCGCCGGCCAGCCGCTCGTAGCCGACCTTGCGGGCCTCGCGCACGAGCAGGTCGCGGTCCTGGTCGGCATCGAGGACAAAGACGAGAGGAACGTCGTCGGGAACGACCCAGCCGAGCCAGGTGGCAAACACGTCGCGTAGGGCAATGGACACCGAACCGGGGATGTGACCCGACGCGAACGCGCTGATCGGACGCGTGTCGACGATCCATGCGCCGTCCTGGTGCAGTCTCGCCACGTCGTCGATCGACAGCTCCGGAAGGGTGCTCGCGCCGGCGCCATAGACGGTAGGGCCGCGGCGGTTCACCTCTCGGAGCCGAAGGAAGTAGGGCGGATAGGTGCCGAGTCCGGCCAAGAGCTGCGTGACGAAGGCGCCCTCGCTCGGCGCGGCCAGCAACGGGTTGGCCGTTTCTCCCGGCCGATGGTGGTTATCCGATCGTCGCCGGTCGGCGCCGAGCAGAACGAGCCGGCGCCGTGGGTCGGATAGACGACGACGTCATCAGGGAGGCCGAGGATGCGCTCGTGCAGGGACCACCACAGCTGCCGGGCGAGATGTTCGGTCTGGTCGGCGTCGATGAGGTCGGTTCGGGCGACGGCGCCGACGAGCAACGACCCCCCCGAGAACAACGCCAGCGGCCTCGACCCATCGAGCAGGAGATAGGAGAGGTGCTCGGGGGTGTGGCCGGGCGTGGCCAGGGCGCGCAGGGTGAGGCCGCCGAGATCGACCTCCTCGCCATCGGCGAGACCTCGGGCCGGGAACTCCAAGCCGGCCGCCGCCGGGGCGAGCACCTGTGCGCCGAGGGCGGCGAGCTCGCGGCTACCGGACACGAAGTCGGCATGGAGGTGCGTCTCGGCCGTGAAAGCCACGGTCAGCCCGAGGCGCTCCGCCCGCTCGAGGTAGGGCCGGGGATGGCGCGAAGGATCGAGGGTGAGGGCCCGGCCGTCGCCGAGGTCGACGAGGTAGGACGAGTTGCCGAGCCCCTTGTCGATGACCGACGAGACGAGCCGCTGCGTGTCGGTCATGTCGGCTTGGTGCCGGCCACGACGATGTAGCCGAGGTAGGGGACGGCTCGCGCCATACGGGGCATGAGCCAGGCCATCTTGCGGGCATTGGCGGGTCGACTGGCGACGCGGCCCATCATGGCCAGGCAGCGGGCGAAGCCCTCGTCGGCTAAGAACCCGCGCGGGGTCATCATCTCGAACGGCCCCGTCTCGGTCTCGAGCCCGGTGAGGCCGGCCGACGCATAGAGCTGCACCCAGTCCTCGACTGTGTCGAATTCGAGCCCGGGGCACACCTGGCCCAAGAAGATCTCCTTGGCCTCCGCGGTCGGCAGTTGGCGCCAGAAGAACTCGGTGGCCAGCACACGACCGCCGGGGCGGGTCACCCGCGCCAGCTCGCCGGCCGCTTGCGGCCGGTCGACGAACATGGTGACCGCTCGGCGATCACCACGTCGAAGTAGTCGCCGGGGAACTGCAGAGCCAAGATGTCGCCGTGCTCGACCTTGACCAAGTGGTCGACGTCGGCGTCACGGGCGTTGGCTTCAGCCCGCTCGAGCATGAGCGGGGCGATGTCCACCGCGGTCACCTGCGCGCCGTGGCGCTTGGCGATCTCGATCGCGGTCGTGCCCACTCCGCAGCCGATATCGAGCACCCGGCTCGACTCCGTGATGGCGGCCCGGCGCAGCAGCGACTCGGTCGAGGCCCGCCCGCCAGGGTGGATGACCCGCTTGCCGATCACGGCCATGAACTTGTAGGGGTCGAGCCCGGCGATCTCCTTGGCTGCCAGCTTGGTCATCGCCCCACCTCCAGGGTCGCCCGATGCCAACCATGGTGCATCCCCGAAGGACCACTTGTCAAGAAGTCGTTTGAATACTTGACAATGACGGTGGTGAGGCACACGATGGGGGCATGGGTGAACGGGCCGCCAAGGATGCGCTCTACGACGGTTTCGCCGAGGTGGCCAAGGCGCTGGCCAGCGGTCGACGGGCCGAGAT
>CAXMLU010000584.1:0-4148 GCA_964194255.1 uncultured bacterium | reverse complement strand
ATGTGTATAAGAGACAGTTATAGAGCAGTGCTCTGAACGGTGCACAGACTTCGGATCGGGTCGGCGTAGTCGTGGTCGGCACCGGCTTCGCGTGCCTTACCCACGTGCCGGCCTTGCGCGCCGCCGGGTTTGAGGTGCGCGGCCTGGCTGGACAGGATCCCGTCCGCACCGTAGAGCGCGCCGCCCGGTTCGAGATCCCCGAGGCCTGACCTCCCTGGACATGGCCGTCCGGCGGCCAGGAGTCGACCCCGTCGCCATCGCCACGGGGCCGAGTTGTTCATACGCCGAGAAGACCGTCAAAAACCGTGTCCGCAACATCCTGGGCAGACTCCACCTCACCCGCCGTGCCGAGCTCATCCGATGGGCCGCCGATCACGGCATCTCCTGAGTTCGCTCCCGGCAGGTCGAACACCAAACGATGAGGCAATATGTCGATAATGACGGGAGGGGGAACGCATGAGGGCTTGGGGAACGACGAAGCGACACTCGGGTGGCGTTGTGAACGCGATTGTAACTTTGGCCTTACTGCTGCCGGCCGTGGCCTGGACGCCTTCAGGAGCGGCAGGAGCCAGAGAGACGGTCGGTACGCCGTCAGAGCACGCCACGATCCACCGTGACAGCTACGGCGTTCCCCACATCAGCTCGGCGACTATGGCCGGAATGTGGTTTGGCGCAGGTTGGGCTCAAGCCACGGACCGCTTGGTCCAGCTCGAGCTTGTTCGCCGATCCGTGCGGGGCACGCTGGCCGAGCTCTTCGGGCCAGGCCAGCTGGATTCGGATATCGGGGCTCGGACGTTCTTCTACTCCGACGCCGAACTGACCGCGCAGCTGGCCAGCCTTCCCGACCGATTCCGCGAGACGCTGGTCGCATTTGCCGACGGCATCAACGCCTACGAATCATCGGCCTATGCCGGCGCGACATCGCTGACCAAGGTTCCGTACGAGTTCTTTGTGCTTGGCCGCCTGCTCGGCCTGGCCGGTCCCTACCGGCCGGCGCCGTGGCAGCCGATCGACACCGTGGCCATTGGCAATTTTCTGGCACGCGACTTCGGTGCTGGCGGTGGGAACGAATTGAACAATCTGGCCTTCTATCAGTATCTCCAAGCCGAGTTCGCGTCCAAGGGGGACGCCGCGGCCGGCTCTGACGCCTGGGCGGTATTCAACGACGCGCGGTGGATCAATGACCCCACGGCGCCGACCACCGTCCCCGGCCGTGGTCCGGCCGCAGGACCGGCTGCGGCCGCAGCCGCTGTATATCCCGCGGCCCGGCCGGCGACCATGTCCGGGCCGCGTGCAACCATCGGGCCGCCTCCGGTCGTTTCGCTAGCGCCCGCTCTGACCAAGGCGGCGGCTGCAGCCTGGCAGCGCCATCGCGATCTGATCCGCGCCACGGGTCAGACGCTCAAGGTGCCGTGGAGGGACGGTTCCAACGCCTTCGTCGTGGCCCCGTGGCGAACTCAGTCGGGCCATGCCGTGCTCTGGGGTGCGCCCCAAGAGGGGTTCGGGACACCCAGTATCGACGGCGAGGAGTACCTCGACGGCCCGGGCTACTCCGCCGGCGGCATGTACATCACCGGTTCACCGACTGTCCTGATCGGCCATAACCGGGACATTGCCTGGACCACCACGAGCGAGCAACTCGTCGATCAACAGATCTATGTAGAACAGGTCGACTTCTCAACATCCCCGCCCTCCTATCGGTTCAACGGTAGTTGGCTGCCAATGACCGTCATCCACGAATCCGTACCCGTCGCCGGTCAGGTCGCGCACGATCTCGCCATCCTCCGTACCATCCACGGTCCGGTCTTCTCGGCCGATCCCGCATCGGGCGTGGCCTTCTCCATGAGATTCGCATCATGGATGAAGGAGACGGGAACACTCCTCGGTTTCGGGGAGATGGGCGGCGACCACAACCTCAACGAGTACCGGGCGTCGGTGGCCAAGGTCACCACACTGCACAATTTCTTCTACGCGGATCGGCGCGGAAACATTGCCTACTTCGGCGCCGGGCTCCTCCCCATCCTGCCTGCGTGTGCGACCTGCGATCCGCGGCTCCCGCATCTGGGTGATGGCTCGCAGGAGTGGCAGGGATTCGAACCGTTCGCCCAGATGCCGCACAGCGTCAATCCCCCTCAGGGGTATCTGGTCAACTGGAACACCAAGCCCGACCAGGCCCACTTCTACCAGCAGAACGGAGGTGACGAGTACTGGGGCACGATCTACCGCTCCGATCGGATCGCGCAGCTCTTGAGCCGGGCGGACAAGCTCAGCCAAAGCGACATTCTCGGCGTCGAACGTGATATCGGGACGATGGATGGTGACCAGACCTACCGCCCGGCCGCGGCCTTCCTCCTCGATCCCGTGCTGGAGGCGTACGACCGTCAGGTAGCCGCTCATGATCCGCTCACTGATCCGCATGCCCATCCCTTGACGGCCGCGGCCGTAGGCGCGCTACGAGCATGGAACCGGACGACATCGCTCGGTAGCCCCGGCATGTCGATCTGGGTGGAGCTCATGGCCTCATTGCAGGCCAACCTCTGGGGCGGCGGGCGGTCGAGCCAACTGCCGTTTACGGGAACTGTCAACCTACGCGATGGCGCAATCGGCCTTGGAGACTTCCTGGGCATGGCTACCTACAATCTGACCTGGCACGTCTACGGCGCCACCGGCGGTCTGGTCCCCTGCAACAGGCTGTGCTTCGCCGGTGATTACACCGCCGGCCACGGCGACCAGCTCCTTGTCGAGAGTCTGAACGACGCCACGTTGCTGTTGGCCGGGAATGGGCCGGTCTTAGCCAACGGAGGAGCAACGGGCTTTGGGACGCCGGACGTCAGCCGATGGGGGTGGAAGCCTTATGCCGATATCAACTGGGACAGCCTCGATCCGCTAGCCGTCGGAGTCACGACACGCCTGGGTACAAGTCCTTCCCAGGAGCGGAGCACGTTCATGATGGCGGTTGACGCCGGACCAACCCTTCGCGCCGTCGACGTCCTCCCCCCAGGTCAAAGCGGCTTCATCGATGCCCGAGGTAGGCCGAATCCGCACTTCGGTGATCAGGTCGCCCTGTTCAACGCGTTCGCCTACAAGCCGATGCAGCTGGACCCCTGAGTCCTGCGGTAGTCACACGGGCGGTGCCCGCCCTTGCGCCTTGAGAACACTGATCTTAGAGTGCGAGAGCAGCGCTTGGCTCCATCGGACGCGGCCAAGGGACGAGCAGGGAGGGCGATGCCTCGACTCACCGAGACGCTGGCGCGACGAGCCGTCGAACGCTCCGTCGCCGACCGCCAAGCCGAGTACGTGCAGGAGATCCAGCGGATCCTCGAAGCCACCTATCGCCTGATCGAGCGTAGTGGCAGCGTCGATCCCTCCTTGCGCGACATCCTGCAGGAGACCGGGTTGTCCACCCAGGCGTTCTATCGCTACTTCCAGTCGAAGAACGAGCTCCTCCTGCTGCTGCTCGACGACGGCCGGCGTCGCCTGGTCGGCTACCTCGAGCATCGCATGGCGTCGGCGACGACACCCGAGGGCCAGGCGCGGGCCTGGATCGAGGGCGTCTTGGCCCAGGCGACCCACCCCGAGGCGGCCTCGCGCACCCGTCCCTTCGTCGCCAACCAGGACCGGCTGACCGAAGCGTTCCCCGAGGAGCATCAGGCGTCGATCGACCTGCTCATCGGCCTGCTCGCTGATGCCATCGAAAAGGTGACAGAGGGCGCAGGTGGAGCGACGGGAAAAACTCGTCGCCGGAACGACGCGCGCGCTGACGCTACGGCCATCTATCACCTGGCGTTCGGCACGTTGCACTCCCACCTCACCCATCGGACCCGGCCCAGCGCCACCCAGACCGACCACCTCGTCCGGTTCGCCCTGTCCGGCATCCGTGGCCCGTCGACGACGACACGAGGACGCTGATATAGCCGCGCGACGCTGGGCGGCGTCGACACCAAGGTCCTCTACGAGAACGAGCGCGTGCGCCTCGACGGGCCACCGTGATCCTCGACGTTCCCGTGCTGGCCGACGCCGACGCCGAAGTTCCGGCCGGGTGGGCCGATGCCGCTTCCGGCGGCGTCGACGTGCTCCGCGGCCGGCTGGCCGCGTAGGTCTCCGGGTCTCGAGTCATGCGAGGCAAGCGGCAAGCGGCAAGCGGCAAG
>CAXMLU010000583.1:0-7531 GCA_964194255.1 uncultured bacterium | reverse complement strand
GCCATTGAACAGCTCATTGGCGACGCCCGGCGGGTAGGCCGCCGCGCAGGACGCGTCGGTGGTGATCGGGACGTGCGCGACCTGCATGGTGGCCGGCTTCGCGGTCCCGCTCGGTGACGTCGTGCCGAAGCCAGCGATTATGGCCAGCGTGCCGGGCGTCCAAATCGCCCGCTCGCCGACCGCGGCGATCGGCATCGGCGCCTGCGCCGAGGGAATGGCCAGCTCGAGAAGCGCCACGTCACTCTCGGCCCCGGTGGCGGCCGAGAACGCAGGGTCGAGCGCGACCACGCTCACCCGGTGATCCTCGCCGCCCATTCCGCTCGTCTGCACGGTGCCGAGCTTGACATCGTAGGCCGAGGGCGGGAACGTGGCCGGCGTACCGCCGAGCCCCATGGTCGCGGCCCCGGAAATCGACGCGCAGTGAGCGGCGGTGAGCACCCAACGGGGCGCGATCAGCGTGCCCGTGCACTGCGGCTGGCCGCCAATGTACACGTCGGCGACGAAGCCGAAACTACCCGGCGCGGACGGGCGGCCGCCCACGATCGCCGGATGAGCCACGGCCTGACGGCCGTATGCGACAGCGACCCCCACAAGAAACACGACGGCGGCGATACCGGTCACGACGGCGAAACGCGCACGCAAGGATGGCACGCCACCAGTGTGACAGCGCGACCCCGCGGGCTCGTCGCAACCGAGAGAGATGCGCTCTACCGCTCTCGGTGCCGAGTGATCACATCGCCGCCGCCCCTCGGCGGCGCCGGCGCGGCAGAACACGCCAAGCGAGAGTCTCGCCTTCATTGGCAGCCGGCATCTAATCATCGCCGACCCCGCCCGGCGAAACCGCGCACCTCGCGAACGACCGCTTTCGCGATCTGGACGGCCTCGGAGCGGACGACCCTACGGCGACGTTCCGGTCGTCCGGACCAGGCTCGTCGCATGCTGCGCTGGACGAGCGCACCGTCGGCCGAGAGGTCTTTGACGATATTGGGGTGAATCTGGAACTCTTCAACGTCTTTTGTGGTCCCGAGGCCCGGTGCCACTTCGCGGTTCCCGTCGTGCCCGAGGATTGGGTGGCTGACGGCCGGGCGCCCAAGCCTTTCGTTCCGACGGCTTGCGCGGACGCCAAGCATCTCGGCGAGGTCGTCTCCCGGCTGGCGAGGGGGTTTCGGTTGAACCGGCAGAGTGGCCAGCCGGTTTACGTCGAGGTGCCATGCGAGGCGGATGACCTCGTCCCGCGCCTTTGGGCGAGTCACCGAGGAATACGGCGTCCCGGTCTACAGCGGTTCCGGCTTCAACGGGCTCAAGGGCAAGCGCGCATTCGCGGACCGAGCGCTGGCCCGCGACGCGGTACGGCGATCCTTCACACGTCGGCGACCTCGACGTCTACGGTCCGCGCATCTACGTCGCCGCCGCCGAGGATGCGGTTGCCTGGTCGGGCGGCGTCGGCGAGGTCTGGCCGGAGCAGCGCGGAGCGGCCTCCTCTGACCTTACCTGGCGACCAGTAGCTCAAGGGGCGGCCGGCCGCGGATGATCTCCTCGTTCGAGGGTGGCCGTTTGACGCTTTAGCTTCAGGTGGCTGACACCGCGTACACCGGCGGGAGCTGCGTCGCGACTTCAAACCACGTCGCCCCCGCGTCGCCCGAGCCGAACACCTCGCCGGTCGTCGAGCCGAAGTAGAGCTCAAGCGAGGGGCCGGAGCCCTTGCGCTGGAATGCCTGGCGCAGGACGGTCAGGTACGCGTGCTGCTGCGGCAGCCCATCGCCGCGCGGCGCCCACGTCTCACCGCCGTCGCGCGTCTCGTACACGCGCACGCGCCCCTCGGGCATCACTCGGTCCATGTCGGCCACGAGCGGGATCACATACGCGCTGTCGGGGTCGACTGGGTCGACCGTCAGCGGGAAGCCAAAGTCCGATGGGAGCCCCGCGCCGATCTCCCTCCAACTGGAACCGGCGTCGTCGGAGCGATACACGCCTCCGTGGAACTGCATGAACATCCGCTCTGGGCGCGCCGGCGCGCGCTCCAAGTGGTGCACGCACAGCGCCGTGTCAGCGTCGGGCGGCGGCTCGGGCAGGTTCAGCTCGGCGATCACCTCGTCGGGCAGGTAGCGCGGTGTCAGCCCTTGGTTGCCGCGCCGCCACGAACGCCCGCCGTTGTCGGTGTGCCAAACGCCCGCCGCCGAGATCGCAACTGACAGCTTGCCGGGGTCACCCGGCCACGGGGCGATCGAGTGTAGGCACAGCCCGCCGCCGCCCGGCTGCCACTTCGGGCGCGTCTCGTGCTCCCACAACCCGGCGTTGATCTCCCACGTCGACCCGCCGTCGGCGGACTCGAACAGGACCCCAGGATCCCCGCCGGCGTAAATCAGCCCGTCGGCCTCGCCGGGCGCGATCACCCAGATCCGCTCGAGCGCCTGCTCGCCTCCCTCCGGCAGTGCGACGCCCTCGGCCTGCTCCCACCCCTCGCGAGTCGTGCCGGCGCTCCAGTCGCTCGCCTGACGCTCGGTATGGAACACCTTCGGCCCGTAGAACGGTGAGGTCATCGTCGCCAGCACCCGCCTCGTGCGAGGGTCACGCACCGCGTAGTCGACCGGCTCGCCCGCGAACGCCCGCGCGACGATCTCCCAGTCGCCCCCCGGCTCGCCCGACAGCGCGAACAGCCCCTTCTTCGTGGACACCAACAGCTCGGTCATCTCCTCAGCCTCCTGTGATCGCGGGCAGGATCACTACGCGAGCGTCGGCGGCAACAGCCGTATGCTCGCCGCCACGCTCACCGTTGACGAACACGTTGATGTGCCGCCTGATCAGGCCGCGCTCGTCAACGATCCAGCCGCTCAGCGCGGGATACACGCACTCGAGCTCGTATAGCAGTTCGAGCACCGTTCCGGCTCGAAGCTGGTGCTCCCCAGCACCGCCGGCCAGTTGTCTAAGCGCACCGTGGACACAGACGAGCGGCATGATCTGATCCTAAGACCCTGCGCGGCGCCGAAACTCATCGCATACAGCAAGTCGCGGCGGCAAACGTGCGGCGGGCACTCCAGCACGCCCCCAAACGATCGGGAGCGGCCTCGGGAGCTGGGTCGAGCGGTCAGTACTCGTTCTTGAAGGCGAAGTAGGAACCGCGAATGGTTCCGGCCAGTTTCGACTTCTGCCTTGCGAACTTGAACCGCGAGGCGAGCTCCGCGGGGACTGCCATCCCTTCGGAGAGCTTGAACCCGACCGCGCGCTTCGTGGGATCGTCGAGGGTGTACATCACGTTGATCGACAGACCGTTCTCGTAGAAGACATAGGCGATTCGGATGTTCTCGACCTGGAAGGCCGTAGCCTCGAGAGGACGAGACGAAATGACGATGTCGCGTTCTTCGTTGAGGATCCGGTGCACCCAGTCGATCGTCGTCTTGGCGTCGCTCGCAGGCGCGGCTGTGAACACGTGGTCGTACTTGTGCTTGAAGTAGCGGGCCTCGTGCGCCCGCAGACCAGCGAGCGCAGCCGCGACTGGGGACGATTCCAGACCGACGGTCGAGACGGTGTTGAAATCCACGGCGTGGGGCATGACGCACTCCCGAGCCCGTTAGGGCCGTTTACGTCGGTCGTAGGCTACCTCAGCTGGCGTGGCGGAGGGCATCGCCGGGGGATCCCGCACGGATATTCGCGGTGCTCGCCAGATGCGGGTGCATGACACTGTTAAGCACTCGCTGGTGCTTGAAAGGTCCGTGGATCGGCCCTACGCTCGGCGCGTGGCCACCTGGGAGGATGTCCGACGAGTCGCCCTCTCCCTACCGGACACCGGCGAGCGCTTCAAGCACGGGAGCCAGGGTTGGCATGTACACAACAAAGGGTTCGTATGGGAGCGCCCACTGCGCGAGGCAGACCTTCGAGACCTCGGAGACGCGGCGCCTACAGGTCCGATCCTCGGTGTCCGGGTCGAGCACCTCCAGGCCAAGGCGGCCCTGATCGCCGACGCGCCCGACATCTACTTCACCACCCCGCACTTCGACGGGTACGCCGCCGTGCTTGTACGTCTGGAGCGAATCCCGCTCGACGAACTCCAGGAGTTGATCGTCGAAGCGTGGCTCACCCGAGCGCCCAAGCGCCTGGCGCGGGATTACATCGCAGCCCACTTCTCAGACGCCGAGTAGCGGTATCGGACCCTGACCAGCCAATGATCCCTCGATCCGGCAGTGAGTCCAGGCGCGCTGGATTGAAGGAGAGACGTTACGCATGCTCGCAACGAGACCTGCCGCGTCGTCGCCCCCCGCAGCCACGCGTGGGTGCCTTCCGCGTCGAGCGCTCGCTGACCGGAAGCGGCAGCTTGGTGCGCCCGTCGTCCCCAGCCCGCGACCGGTGATGCCTGGAAGCGGCAGCGGCCGGCGGACGGGGCCGCCCGGCTAGATCTCAACGCTAGCCGGACAGGCCGACGGGGACTCACCGAGATTCTGGCGTCAGGAGGGGGGTGTCGCTACCCGGAGTCTGTTGCCGTCTGGGTCCTTGAGATCGCACTCCCGCCCAGCGAGCCCCTCCTCGTCGATGGCGATCCCGAATTCCTCCGCCACTGCTTCGATGTCGGCGACATTCAGATGAATGAGCGTGTTTGGGCGAGCGTCACCCTTATGCTCGGACAGGTAAAGCCGCACGCGTCCGCGGGCCACTGACACGAACCACGGAAAATCGGCCTCGAACTGATGCTCCCACTGCTTGTGGAATCCCAATCGTTCGTACCAGGCCACGGCGCGAGCGGCGTCCTCGACGTACAGAACCGGAATCACTTCCTCGTCCACGCGCCCCAGTCTATGGGCGACCCGGATGATAATGACGCGATCACGCCACCTACAGCTCGCAGCGACAAGAGTGTCCCGGTCGCCGGCGACGCACCCGCGTAGCGCGGATTACGCGGTCGGGCGTCCGAGGAGATCAGGACCAACCGGGGCCGTTAGCCGGCGTCGGAGCGAAGCGTATGCGCGAGCACACGCCCGACCATCATCACGTGGCAGACTCGGCGACGGCCTGTGTCACCCCACTGCGGTAGCGGAATGCCGTTCCGGTGAGTCGATCGGCCAACCACCAGAGCCGGGGCCGCTCCGTCGATGTCGTCGACGGAGCGCGCACTTCCGGAGCGCAGGTGCGCGGGGCAGCTCGCCGAATCGGGGGGCCGATGTAGCTGTCGTCGCCGATGGCGGGGATGGCACCGTCAGGTCCGGGGCGCGTACCGGCTGTGCAACATGCAGTCATTGCCATCGGGATCGGCGAAGAACGCCATCCGACAAACGCCCGTGTCGAAGGTCTCGCCAGCAAATTCAACGCCCTTGGCCTCGAGCTCTGCCCGTTCCGCGGCGACGTCCTCGACGTGGAACGCGATGTGACCGTTCTTCTGCGGCGCCCACCCCCACCCGATCCGCTCTGGCTGCCAGATGCACAAGCACGTACTACCGCACCAGAACTCGTACCGCGCGTTCTCGTCCGGCCGCAAGCCGAGCGTGTCCACATAGAACGCTCGCGCCCGATCGGGATCCCGCGACGGGATCGACACAAAGTCGACGGAAGCCAACATCGCCAGAGACTAACCCAACGGCTTCGCCGTGCGAACCGCGCCTCACCAATGATGTCCCGACAAGAAGTCCCGCCCCCACCGCGAGCACGCCAATCTCGGTTCCCGCCTGACAGTCTCGGCGGCACGCCTGCACGCCCTGTATCACAAGCTCGGCCACGCGCTCCGGTTGTTCCTGCTCGATGCTGGGGCACTACATCGGTGTCTGTCCTGACGGGGTCGAGTTGGCGAGCTGGGCATCGATGGGTTTGCGCGCGCGGACGATGGCCGCGGCCGCGTGCTCGTGTACGCGGTGGGTCTCGCGGACCTCGTGATTGGAGCGCTCCCCGTGGGTGTTGACAGGTCAGGCCGCCTGGTTTTGTAGTGCTCCTGATGCGTTGTCCCAAGTTTGACGGACTTCGCGGGGAGTGCGGTAGTTCAGCCGGCTGTGGGGCCGGTCGTGGTAGTGGGTGATGTAGGCGGTGATCACCTCCCGGGCCTGGTCGAGGGTCTCGAACTCGTGGCGCCAGACGCAGCGTTCTTTGAGGTAGCGGAACCAGCTCTCGATGAACGCCTGGCTCTCGGGGTCGCGGTAACCGCCGCGGCGATGGCGGACGCCGAGCCCTGAGAGTACGAGCCGTGTGGCACGCGCGGTGAACGCCGAGCCGTTGTCGGTGCCGAGCGTCAGCGTCCCTGGCTGGATGCCTTGCTCGCCAACGGCCCGTTCGATCACGGCGATCGCTTCCTTGGCCCGGCAGCGGAGGCTGAGATCCCAGCCGACGATCTCCCGGGTGCAGCAGTCGATGATCGCGTTCAGGTACACCCAGCCGTGCTCGGCGACCCAGATCGAGGTCATGTCCAGATGCCAGAGCTCGGCGGGTCGGGTGACCTTGAAGAACCCCGGCCGTCGCCGATGCGGCTCGGCTCGCCGGCGCTGGATCAGCTTGCGCTCGCGCATCACGCGCAGCACCCGCTTGCGGTTCACCGCCCGCCCGAGGTTGCGAGCCACCCAGGCGGTGACGATCCGGTAGCCGTCGGTCGGGTTCTGCTCGGCGACCTCGACGATCGCTCGCTCGACCTCGTCGACCGGCGGCCGGTGGGCGCCATCAGGCCGCTTGCGCGGCCTCGGAACCCGGTAGATCGCCTGGCGTGAGATCTGCAGGATGCGCGCCAGCGCCGAGGGGCTGTGCCCCTCGGCGACGAGCTGACGGGCGTAGGCGACGCGCTGTCTCACTCCCACGTCCGGAACCCGTTTCCCAGGATCTCCAACTCATACGTCTTGCGCCCCAGCGTCCGCTCCAGCTCCCGAACGCGCTTGCGCAACTCGGTCAGCTCGGTCCGCTCCTCCTTGCCCGACAGGCGCTCGGAGCCGCCCTCAAGCAGCTTCTCCCGCCACGTGTAGAACAGGTTCTCGGAGATCTGATGCTCGCGGCAGACCTCAGCGACCGACCGGTCACCCCGGAGGCCGGCCAGCACGATCTCGAGCTTCTGCCCGACCGTCCAGGTGCGGTACTTCTTCCTCTCGCTCAACGGGACTCTCCTTCGGTTGAGCGGCCCATCCTGAGAGGCGCCCCGGACACGATCCTCGCCTCGGCGCTACGCGCCTTCGGCTCCGATCGAGTCCGGGCAACCCTCAGTCAGCGAACTGTCAACGCCCTACCAGGGAGCGGACCACGCGGACCTCGTGATCGACCAGCCCGGCGGCGTCGAGTGCCCGGCGGAAGTCCTGTTCGGTCAACGCGCCGGCGATACAGCCCGTCCATGCAGCCATATCGGCCTTTGTTGCCTCATCCATGTCAGAGTCGGCGATCACGTCGGAGACAGCGAACCGGCCGCCGGGCTTGAGCACCCGGGCGACTTCCGCGAGCACCCTGGGCTTATCGCCGGAGAGGTTGATCACACAGTTGGAGATCACGACGTCAACGCTCGCGTCGGCGAGCGGGAGCTCCTCGAGAAACCCCTTGACGAACTCGACGTTGGAGACACCGGCGTCGGCGGCGTTGCGGCGGG
>CAXMLU010000582.1:0-2651 GCA_964194255.1 uncultured bacterium | reverse complement strand
GGTCGACGACTCCATCGTGCGCGGCACCACCCAGCGGGCGGTCGTCAAGATGCTGCGTGACGCCGGTGCGGCCGAGGTCCACCTGCGCATCACCTCACCGCCCTACCGGTGGCCCTGCTTCTACGGGATGGACACCGGCACGCGCGACGAGCTGCTCGCCTCCACGCTCACGATCGACGAGATCCGCGACTTCGTGAACGCCGACAGCCTGGCCTACCTCTCCTTGGAGAACCTGGTGGACGCCATCGCTGCCCCGGGAGCCGGCTTCTGCACCGCTTGCCTCACCGGGGACTATCCGACCGACGTCGCCGTCAGTTTGTCAAAGGGCATGCTCGAGGGTGCCCATGCCGGCGTCTGAGGATCCCGTCGCGGCCCGCACCACCTACGCCGCGGCCGGCGTCGACATCGCCGCGGGGGAGCGGGCGGTGGAGCGCATCAAGGCCATGGTGCGCTCGACGTATCGCCCTGAGGTGATCGGCGACATCGGCGGTTTCGGCGGGCTGTTCAGCTTTCCGCGCGGCTACCGGGAACCCGTCCTCGTTGGTTCCACCGACGGCGTAGGAACCAAGGCTCTCGTGGCGAGGGCCGCCGGGCGGTTCACTACGATCGGCATCGACTTGGTGGCCATGTGTGTCGACGATCTCGTCTGTCAGGGCGCGGAGCCGCTGTTCTTCCTCGACTACATGGCCGTCGGCCGGGTCGATCCCGACCACATCGAGCAGTTGGTCACCGGCGTGGTCAAGGGATGCCGGCAAGCGAACTGTGCGCTCATCGGCGGCGAGATGGCCGAACACCCCGGAGCCATGGATTCTGACGACTTCGATCTCGTGGGCTTCGCCGTGGGCGTGGTGGAGAAGAGCAGCGTTCTCACCGGCGCCGGCATCCGCGCGGGTGACGTGGTAATCGGGTTGCCCTCACCCGGACTTCGGTGCAACGGCTACTCCCTCGCCCGCAAAGCACTCCTGGAGATCGCCGGCTTGTCGCTCGACGGCCCGGCGTTCCCCGGCGCTCCTCACACCCTGGCCGACGAGTTGCTCGAGCCTTCGGTGATCTACGCGCCGGCCATCACGGACCTGCTGCGAGCGGTGGAGGTGCGAGCGGTCGCCCACGTCACCGGTGGCGGTCTGGCGGGCAACCTGGCCCGCGTGCTCCCCGAGGACTGCGATGCGGTTATTGACCGCCGGCAGTGGGAGGTGCCTCGCATCTTCACCGAGATCCAGCGGGCCGGCGAAGTCGCCACCGCCGAGATGGAACGCGTGTTCAACCTGGGCATCGGGATGGTGGTTGTCGTGCCCGCGAGCGAGGCGTTTCGCGCGCTCGATCTGCTGCGGGCGCGTACCCACCGGGCCGTCGAGATCGGAGAAGTACTCTCCGGGACGGGGTCGGTCCGCATCGTCGGCGATCCTTGAAATCGGACGCCACGCACCTGCACCGATAGTCTGACCCCGAGTCAGACTGGGAGAGCGGTGACGCGCGTACTCATTGTTGACGACGAGCCCGACATCCTGCTCATGCTTCGGGTGAGCCTGGAAGCGGATGGCTACGAGACGGCTCTGGCCGCGGACGGCGAGAGCGCCCTCCGCCGGATGGAGCGCGAGTCGTTTGACCTGGTGCTGCTCGACGTCATGATGCCGGTCATGGATGGATGGGGCGTCCTCGAGGCCCTGCAGACGAATCCCTCGCCCCCCCGGGTCATCGTGGTGTCCGCTAAATCCGGGGAGCGGGACCTGGTGCGGGCCATCCGTCTCGGCGCCGCCGATTACGTCACGAAGCCATTCAGCCTGGAGAGCCTGTCCGGCCTAATCGCCAGCGTCCTGACCTGGTCGCCCTCCGAGCTGGCTGCCCACCAGGAGTCCGCCATCGGCCACGGCGGCGCGAGCTAACCGCGCTCGTCGTCACAGCGCTAGAAGAGCCCGGGCGGCGGTGAGGATCTCCTCGGTGCCGAGAGAAACGGCGTGCTCGAGTGGAGCGGCAAAAGGCATGGCGGGCACATCGGCCATGGCCAAGCGGCGCACGGGCGCATCGAGGTCGTAGAAACATTCGTCCGCCACGATGGCGGCCACTTCGGCGCCGACGCCAAAGCTGATGTTGTCCTCGTGGACCACCAGCACCCGACCGCAGCGCACGGCGGAGGCGCAGATGGTCTCGCGATCCAAGGGACTGATTGTGCGCAGGTCCACCACCTCGACCTCGGCCTCGCCCGCCTCGGCCAGCACGCCGGCCGCTTCGAGGGCGAGATGGCGGTGCAGGCCGTAGGTGATGATGGACAGGTCGAGCCCCGGCCGCGCCACGTCGGCGACGCCGATCGGCACCCGCCAGTCCAGTGATTCGGGAACGGGTCCCTTGATCAGCCGGTACGTCTTCTTGTGCTCCAAGAAGAGCACGGGATCCGGGTCGTCCAGGGCCTCCCGAAGGAGGCCGGCGACGTCGGCCGGTGTCGACGGAGCGACCACCTTGAGCCCGGCTACGTGTGAGTAAAACAGTTCGATCGATTGCGAGTGGTACAACGCGCCATGAACACCGCCGCCCCACGGCGCGCGGATGACCAGGGGCACGGCGAAGTCACCCTGGGAGCGGTAGTGGAG
This sequence comes from uncultured bacterium, assembly GCA_964194255.1. Lineage (GTDB taxonomy): Bacteria > Actinomycetota > Acidimicrobiia > Acidimicrobiales > CAXMLU01 > CAXMLU01. Next base: position 66 of record CAXMLU010000582.1, on the reverse strand, counting down.
CTTGGCCGCCTCACTCACGATCTGATCGAAGGCGGAATGGATGAAGTCGGCGAACTGGATCTCGGC
>CAXMLU010000581.1:0-5067 GCA_964194255.1 uncultured bacterium | reverse complement strand
AGGTGTGGACCTCCTATGCCCAGTTCGCCAATTGGGGGGTGTGCTTGGCGCGCACCGATCCCGATGCCCCGAAGCATCGCGGGATCTCGTTCCTGGCCGTCGACATGCATGCGCCCGGCGTAGAGGTCCGCCCGTTGGCCCAGCTCACCGGCGAGGCGGAGTTCAATGAGGTGTTCCTGGACGAGGTGTTCGTGCCCTCGGATCAGCTGATCGGTCCTGTTCACGAAGGCTGGCGGGTGGCCAACTCCACGCTTTCCCACGAGCGGGGCACCAACCCCCGCCAGCTGGTGATCCATGCCCAGCTGCTCGAGGAGTTGCTGCGCATGGCCAACGCCAACGGCGCCTACGACGACGAGCTGCTGTCCCCCCGGCTGGCCCAGGCGTTCGTCGAGGTGCGCCTGTTCCAGCTGCACAACTGGCGGACGCTGTCCCGCCTCCAGAAAGGCAAGGAACCAGGCCCCGAGGGCAGCCTGCTCAAGCTCTATTGGAGTGAGATGAGCCAACGCCTGCACGACACGGCGATGGCCGTGCTCGGCCCTTCCGCCCCGCTGTGGCATCACGCCACCGACAATCCCGGCGACGGGCGATGGCAACGGTCGTGGCTCTACTACCAGGCCGCCTCGATCTTCGCCGGCACCAACGAGATCCAGCGCAACATCCTCGCGGAACGAGTCCTGGGGTTGCCCCGTGACTGACCCCGTCGTCCTCTATGCGGTCGACGGGCCGGTGGCGACCATCACCCTCAACCGGCCGGACGCGGCCAACGCCCAGGACAGCGGGCTGCTCGACGCGCTGGACGCCTCCTTCGACCGCGCCGATGCGGATGACGGCGTCCGAGTGGTGATCCTGGCCGCGGCGGGGAAGCATTTCTCTGCTGGCCATGATCTCAAGGCGCTCACCGGCGTCGGTCTTGACGCGGACGCCACTCCCGACCCGTGGGTGGCCATGCGCGAGACGGCGGAAGGCAAGTTTCACCACGAACAGGTCATGTACTACGACCGCTGCCTGCGCATCTACAACTTTCGCAAGCCGACGATCGCCGCCGTCCAGGGCAGCTGCATCGCCGCCGGCCTCATGCTGGCGTGCATGTGCGATCTGATCGTGGCGGCCGACGATGCCGTCTTCTCCAACCCGGTGCTGCGGATGACGGGCGCAGGCGTCGAGCTGCTAGTCGAACCCTGGGAACTCGGCATGCGCAAGGCCAAAGAGTTCCTGCTCACCGGTGACCGCATCGACGCGCAAGAGGCGTGGCGGCTCGGTCTGGTGAACCGGGTGGTAGCCAGGGCGAACTTGGCCGATGAGGTCAACGCCCTCGCCGAGCAGATCGCGCTGGTGCCGCCGGCCACCGCCCAGGTGGTGAAGGACTCCATCAACCACGCCTTCGACCTCATGGGCAAGAGTCAGTCGTTCAAATACCACTTCATGGCTCACCACTGGATGCACAACACGGCGACCGCCGTCAGCGCGCTCGAGGCCCGCAAGCAGAAGGGGTCCATGCAGGAGGTTCTCGCCGACCGGGATCGCGGCGACCCGGCTCCATGAGCGGCCCCCTCGAAGGTCTGCGGGTCATCGACGCCGGCACCCGGATCGCCGCCCCGTTCTGCGCCGGACTGCTCGGCGAGCTCGGCGCCGAGGTGGTCAAGATCGAGCAGCCGGGCGCCGGCGACTTTATGCGCCAGATCGGACCCTTCGAGGACGGGTATTCCCTTTTCTGGGCGGTCGAGGGCCGCGGCCGCAAGAGCGCCACGCTTGACCTGCGCCGGTCCGAGGGCCAGGACCTGTTCCGCCGGCTGGGGGCGACGGCCGATGTGGTGTGCGAGAACTTCCGGCCCGGCACGATGGAGGGGTGGCACATCGGCCCGGCCGATCTCGATCCGCGCCTGGTGATGGTGCGCATCAGCGTCTTCGGCCAGGACGGACCGAAGAAGGACCGTCCCGGTCTGGACCGCATGGGCATCGGCTACGGCGGGCTCATGCACCTCACCGGCTACCCCGACCAGCCGCCGGTGCGCCCGGGGGTCACGGTGTCCGACTACCTGACGGGCACGTTCGCGGCGCACGCCGCGCTGGCCGCCCTCTACCGCCGCGACGCCAAGGGCGGGGGAAAGGGCGCGGTGATCGACGCGTCGCTCTACGGTTCCGTGCTGCGCATCCTGGAATGGACGCTGGCCGCGTACGACCGGCTGGGTACGGTGCGCAACCGGGAGGGGAACCGCCTGGCCAACTCCGCGCCGCTGGACAACTACCCCACGTTGGACGGCAAGTATGTGTGCGTCGTAGCGGGCTCCGATCAGAACTTCCGTCGCCTCTGCCGGGCCATGCAGCGACCCGACCTGGCCACCGACGCCCGCTTCGCCACCTTGGCCGAGCGAGCGCGATTCGGCGACGAGATCAACGGCATCGTGGCGGCATGGACCTCGTCCCTGCCCGCCGACGACGTCGAGAAGGCGTGCATCGCCGCCGACGTGCCCGTCGCCACCGCGTACACGGTGGCGGACATCTTCGCCGATGAGCACATGCAGGCCCGCCGCGACCTGGTCACAGTGGCCGATCCGGTGCTGGGTGCCGTTCGCCAGCAGGCGCCGTTCCCCCGCATCGACGGCCAACCTCCGCAGGCCCCGTCGGGCGCCCCTCGCCTGGGAGAGCACAACGACGAGGTGTGGCGCGGCATCATGGGCATGTCCGCCGAAGAACTGGCCGGCCTGCAGGCCGCCGGAGTGATCTGAGCGGGAGGAGAGAGCCGTGCAAACCAGAGTGAGCGAGATGTTGGGGGTGGAATACCCCATCCTGGCCTTCAGCCACTGCCGGGACGTGGTGGCGGCGGTGACCAACGCGGGCGGCTTCGGGGTGCTGGGCGCCGTGGCCCACACGCCCGACCAGCTCGACATCGACCTGACCTGGATCGAGGAACAGACCAAAGGTCGGCCCTACGGGGTCGACCTGCTGCTGCCCGCAAAGTACGCCGGCGCCGACGAGGGCGGTCTGGGCCGCGACGCCGTTCGCCACCTCCTTCCCGCCGAACAGCAGCAGTTCGTCGATGACATCCTGCGCCGCTACGAGGTGCCCGAACTGCCGACGGACATGCGAGGAAACGTGGGCCAGGGGCCGCTCATGAGCGTCTCCCCCAAGGGGTATGGCCCGCTGCTCGACGTGGCGTTCGGGCACCATATCCGGCTGGTCGCTAGCGCCCTCGGGCCGCCCCCGGCCGACCTCATCGACCGCGCCCGGGACGCCGGCGTCCTCGTCGCCGCGCTCGCCGGCACCAAGGGGCACGCCGAGCGCCACCGGGCCGCCGGCGTTGACATGATCGTGGCCCAAGGCACCGAGGCCGGTGGCCACACAGGTGAGGTGTCCACCATGGTGCTCGTGCCCGAGGTGGTCGACGCGGTCGCTCCCACCCCGGTCCTCGCCGCTGGCGGGATCGCCACCGGCCGCCAGATCGCCGCCGCCATGGCCCTCGGCGCGGAGGGCGTGTGGTGCGGATCGGTGTGGCTCACCACCGAGGAGGCCGAGACCCAACCGGCGGTGAAGCAGAAGTTCCTGGCGGCTGGGTCCAAAGACACGGTCCGATCGCGGTCGCTCACCGGCAAACCGGCTCGCATGCTGCGCAGCGCGTGGACGGACGAGTGGGACAAGTCCGACGCGCCCACCACGCTGGCCATGCCCCTGCAGAGTGCGCTGGTCGCCGAAGCCCAGCTCCGCATTAGCCGCTCGGCGACCCGCGAAGGGACCGGCGCCAACCAACTGGCCAACTACTTCGTCGGCCAGGTCGTCGGCCAACTCGATCGGATCAAGCCGGCCCGCCAGGTCGTCATCGAGATGGCGACGGAGTACGCCGACGTGGTCCAGCGCTTCGCCGACCAGGTGGCTGCGTCCAGCTAGAGGGTCGCGAGCCGACCCCACCACCTACGCCTTAGGGCCGCTCTCTCGGCCCTCATGCGTGCGCGGGTGCGTCCTCTCGCAGGAGAACAGATGGCGCGGCGATGAGGGAAAGGCCGAGCAGAAGTGCGGCCATGTTTCCGGGCCAGATGAAGTAGGTGGGTGTGGCCGCTGAGACGATGAGCAATAGACCCGCCAACCTGTCTCGATGATGTGCTATCGCCCATGCCGCGACGAAAGCGGCCAGCGGGCACCCAACCGTGAAGGCGCCGACGAAGAGTTTGGCGTCGTCGTTCACCTGGCCGAACGCTGATAGAGCGATCACCGCGCCGAACGTCCCCCAACAGACGACGCCAATTGCCAAGGCGTGTCGGCCCTCGGCGGGTCGTGTCGTCAGCGGCCTCATCAAGAACCACCATAACAACACCGATACTCACCTGATCGGCACTGCTGACACGGCCGAGCGACAGACTTCACCTATCGACCCAACACATCGCGCTCGCCGGGACTTCAAGTAGTGATGGACGCCCCAGACTTCGAGGCCTGGTACGTCCGAGAGCATGCCCGCTTGGTGGCCAGCCTCACCCTCGTGTGCGGCGATCCGGCCGTGGCCGCCGACTCAGCCGACGAAGCCTTTGCCCGCGCCTTGTTTCGATGGGAGGTCACGAGCCCATGGAACGGATGACCGAACTGCGCGATGTCCTCGACCGATCCGATCTGGTGCCTCGGTGCTCCATGGCTGAACTTCAAGCGCGTCGCGAGCGGATGCAACGACGGCGACTCACCCGGCGCTGGGCTAGCGCCGCTCTGGCCGTCGTCGCCGTGACCGGGGGCGCCGTGGCCTGGCCCCGCACCGACGCTCACGTCACGGTTCGGACGGGCGCACATGCCACCGGCATACCGACAGCCAACGGTCGGAGGCTGCCACTGGTCCAGCGGGGCGAGACCAAGCCGATGTTCCTGTCCGACGGGACCCCCGTATGGGAGGTGCGCTACCAAAACGGGACCGTGGCCGTGCTCGCGGCGGACTCGGCTCTTTCCGATCCCAACTTTCCCGTGTCCGGGCTCAGGGTCTTATCCCTCTGGGTGAGAGCGGAGCGTCGGTTCTACGGCTCCGGTGTTTACGACGACCACGGTCGAATCCTCGGATTTGCCGCCCCCTTCGTAGGCTGTCTCTTATACACATCT
>CAXMLU010000580.1:0-7657 GCA_964194255.1 uncultured bacterium | reverse complement strand
CCCGCCGTTTCGTGTCCGCCGGCGGCCTCACGATTGTCCACGAGGGGCTGCTCGAGTACGAGCTGGTGGACGAGGGCCGTGCGCTGGCACTGACGTTGCTCCGCGCCACAGGGATGCTCTCGCGCGATGGGATGACCTACCGCCCCATGCCGGCAGGTCCGGCTATGGCCGTCGAAGGCCCGCAGATGCTTGGCCACCTCAATCTTCGCTACGCGGTCCATGTCGGCGACGCCGACCCCTACCGGCTGGTCGACCAAGCCTTCCTTCCGCTCGACATCGTGGAAGCGCCCGGCGGTGGATCCCGCCCCGCTCGCGGTTCGGCGCTCACCGTCAACGGAGCCGAGGTGTCGGCAGTGCAGCGGGTGGCGGGCAGCCTCGAGGTTCGGGTCTTCAATCCGTCCGCGGATCCGACGATCGTTCGAATCTCAGGACACACCGGATGGCTCGTAGATCTGCGCGGGCGGGCGCTCGAACCGTTCGACGAGTCGTTTCCCCTCCGGCCCTGGGGCATTGCCACCGCTCGCCTGACCTCACCCTGATCAATCCGGCTGCGGTTCGCGGTCCGGGGCGTGATCGCGGCACCGGGCCACGAACAGTCCCGGCGATGCGAACACGGTCAGGCGTCTTCCGCACACACGGCAGAACCGGGGATCGTCCGAAGGCCTGTGGCAGTCACCACCGCAACCGGTTCCCTTAACTCCGCACCAGGCGCAAAACCGGTCATCCACGGTCCCAGAGTACTTTGGTGGACCTGGACATCATCGAGGCGACGAAGCGATACGAGGTGTGGTTGGGGCACCAGATCGATTTGGTCTCGGCCGATCTGGCCACCAAACACCGGCTAATGGCGGGCGACCCGTTTACGTTCTTCCGGGGCACCTTCTACCGATGGATTGAACGATGGCCAGCCATCTGCCCTGACCTCGACCGCGTTCGGGCCGTGCCGTCCATCGCTGACATTCATGTGGAGAATTTCGGAACCTGGCGCGACAGCGAAGCTCGACTCGTGTGGGGCGTGAACGACTTTGACGAGGCGTGGGTGCTCCCGTACGCGCAAGACCTCGTTCGCCTGTCGGCCAGCGCTGTCCTGGCCATCGATGCTGCTCATCTGCACATCGACAAGGCACAGGCCTGTACCGCCATACTCGACGGGTACCGGCACGGTCTGGCCGATGGCGGCCATCCGTGGGTGCTCGCCGAGCGCCATGCGTGGCTCCGCCAGCTGGCCATGAGCGAGCTTCGGAATCCCGTGCTCTTCTGGCACCGTATGTACCGCCTGCCGAAGCCACCCGGTGCGGTGCCTGACAAGGCGATCGACGTGCTCCGCCGGGCCCTGCCCGTCTCGAGAGCCGGCATTGATGTGCGCACGCGAGTGGCGGGGGTCGGAAGCCTCGGCCGTCCGCGCCTGGTCGCACTGACGTTCGTCGCGGACTCGGCCGTAGCGCGCGAAGCCAAGGCCACCGGCGCTCCTGCCTGTGCGTTGTTTCGGAGCGGCAAGAAGCGCGGCGCGCTCACCTACACCGCGATCTTGGGACGGGCGGTGCGCGCCCTGGATCCCTTCGTCGGAGTGGACGGCGGCTGGTTGGTACGCCGGCTGGCCCCCGACTGCACCCGGATCGAGTTAGCCGACATTCCGGCCGGGCGGGATGAGCGCCGCCTTCTCCGGGCCATGGGCTACGAGATCGCCAACGTACATTTGGCGGACCGAGCGGCTGCCGCCGATGCCGCCGCCGATCTCGAGCGACGGCCGGAGAGCTGGCTCAAGGCGGCCGCGACGCGGATGGTTGACGACGTGCATAAGGACTGGGAGGCGTGGAGGCATCATCACGATTGATCAGGGTTCGACGAGGATCTTGGCGTCCGCGTCGGGGTGGGCAAGAGCGTCGAACGCGGCGGGAACTTGGGGAAGACCCACCGATCGGCTGATCAGGGGTGCGACCGGTATCTCGCCTTCGGCGATGGCGCGCAGCGAGTCGGCAAACTCGTCGGGGCTGTAGCCCAGAGCGAACTGGATAGAGAGCTCCTTGCCGATCCCGACCATCGGATAGATCTCGTCCGCGTCCATGCAGACGCCGACGACCAGCACGCGGGCATCCCGCGGGGCATCCCGCATGGCCGCCTGGAGCATGCCAGGGACGCCGACGGCTTCGAAGAGAACCGGAGTGCGTATCCCGTCTAGCCGCCTCCAGGCTTCGATGGCCGGCTCCTCCCGTGGATCAACCGCTTGATGAGCACCGAGCGTCAGTGCCAGACCCCGCCGCATCGGAGAGAAGTCGGCGGCGACGATCGGCTCGGCGCCAAGCCGGCCAAGCCAGGCGATCACGGCCAGACCCACCGGTCCGCACCCGAGCACGACGGCCGGTTCACCGGCACCGATGCCCGATTTGGCCACGGCGTGACGGCCCACCGCCATGGGTTCGGTGAGGGCGGCGTGGCGGGCGTCCAGTCCGTTGGGCACCTCGAGCAGGAGCGGGGCCGACAGGAGCATCATCTCGGCATAGCCGCCGGGGAAGCGGTTGTTGTACGCCAGACTGGTGAGGCCTTCCAAGGTCAGCATGAGCGGCATCGAGGTCACGACCGTGCCCGGCGGCGGGGCCAGAGTGTCGGGACCGGCCTCGAGCACCTCCGCCGAGAACTCGTGGCCCATGATCACATCCTGGGAGAAGTCGACGCCGCCGTGGGCGGCGGGATCCATCAACTCGATTATGCGCCGGCCGTGCCGGAGGAAGTGGAGGTCGGAACCGCAGATCCCGCACGCCAGCGTGCGGACCAGCACCTGGCCCATGGCCGGAACCGGGTCAGCTGCCTCATCGACCAGGAGCGCATCGTTCCGCATGATCACGGCGCGCATGTCAGCGGCCTCGGCGCTTTCCGGCTTGACGGCGGCCGGCCATCCGGCCGAGCGCTCGAGCACCGCCGAGCATCTTCGGTTCCAGTTCGTCGCCGGCCTGCTTCGCCCGCCGGGCCGCCACGCCGACCCTCCGGCCCACCCGGCGAGCCGCCGCCTCGGCAGCCGCCGACGCCGGAGACGGGGCCTCAAGATCGGCGTGGCTCAACCCGGGAGCCCGTGAGAGCCGGCCACTGGGGATCGCCGCCACGAAGCCAAGCCGGACCAGGGCGACGGCGGCCAGTTCCAATGTGAAGAGCACCTCTACCCGGGGCCAGCTTCTCCGGGCGAAGGGCAGCGCGGCCAGGCCGGCGGCGGCCACGAACTCGCCCGCGCGCAGCAGACGGGGACCGAGAATTCGGACCGCGCCGAGCGGACCCTTGGTGAGCAGACCAAGGAGGGCGGGGAGGGCGGCGCCGGCGAGCAGCCAGGGCTGTGACGCTTCCGGGGCGTGAATGGCGACCCCGATCGCGGCAGCCGCGATGGCGTAGGCGACACCTTGGTGCGCCCACACCGGTAGGGCGAGTCGGGGCGGCGCCACGCCGACCGAGAATACCGGGCGGGAACACCAGCGGCGGCCAAACCTGACATGGGCGTCACCCCTTGCCATGATGGGTCCATGTCATCGTCGGCGCCCGCGCGCCCCCGTACCCTGGTCACCGCCCCGTTTCGCGGCGAAGGCCTCGAGCTGTTGCAATCCGTCGCCGAGGTCATCCTCGACCCGTGGATCGATCATTCGCCGCTCCGGCTCTACAACGCAGAACAATTGGCTAAGCGCCTCGCCGATGAGGGGGCGCTGATCGTCGTCTGCGAGGCGGATCGCTGCGCCGGTCCGGTGTTCGACCTGCCTCTCCTGGCGATTGGCTCGACCCGGGGAGATCCGACCAATGTCGACGTACCTGCCGCCACGGCGGCAGGAATCCCGGTTCTCCGGGCCCCCGGACGCAATGCCGACGCCGTCGCCGAACACACCGTCGCCCTGCTCCTGGCGGCCAGCCGGCATGTCGTTCCCGCCGACACGGACGTGCGCAATGGCCAGATCTATCGGGGCGGAACGATCCCCTACCAGCGCTACCGGGCCTGGGAGCTCAATGGCCGCACGGCCGGTCTGGTCGGTCTCGGCGCCGTAGGCCGGGCCACCCGGTGGCGACTGCAAGGCTTAGGTATGCGGGTGCTGGCGTACGACCCCTACGCCGACGACGCCAACGCCACTCTGGAGCAGGTCCTGGCCGAGTCGGATGTCATCTCCATGCACGCCGCCGTCACCCCGGAGACGACCGGCATGATCGGCGCCGCGCAGTTCACCGGCATGAAGGACGGCGTCATCTTCGTCAACGCGGCGCGCGCCATGCTCCACGACACCGACGCTCTCGTTGCCGCTCTGCAGTCAGGCAAGGTGGGCGCGGCCGGACTTGATCATTTCGTCGGGGAGCATCTCCTCCCGGATCACCCTCTGATCGGGATGCAGAACGTGGTGCTCACCCCCCACATCGGGGGCGCCACATATGACACCGAGGCGAATCACTCGCGTCTCATCGCCACCGACATAGCCCGCCTCCTCGGAGGCGAACGTCCTATCAACATTGTCAACCCGGAGGTCCTGGCGTGAGCGACAAGACAGAGAAGCCCGATATCCGGGAGGCGGTGCTGGCCACCGCCAAGGAGATGTACCACAAGGGTCTCGTGGAGGGAACCTCCGGCAATGTGTCCGGGCGTATGGACGACGGCAACGTCTGTATGACGCCTTCGTCGCTGAGCTACGAGGCGATGACGCTCGACGACCTGGTCATCGTCGACCTGGACGGCAAGGTGGTGGAGGGCAAGCGAGGTCCCACGTCAGAGAAGGATCTGCATGTGGCCTGCTACCGCAAGTTCGACGACGTTGGCGGAGTCGTCCACGCGCATGCCACCTACGCCTCCATGTTCGCCTGCGCCCGGCAGCCCATCCCGGCGGCCATCGAAGAGTTCGTCGTGTTCATTGGCGGAGAGGTGCCGGTCTGCGACTACAAGGTCACCGGCAGCAAAGACCTGGGTGAAGAAGTGGCCAGTCGTCTTCACGATCGCAGCGCGGTGCTCGTGGCCAGCCACGGCATCGTGACTATCGGCGCCACGCCGGCCAAGGCCCTCCACGCCGCCCTGGTCGTCGAGCGCAGCGCGCAGATCGTCCACGGGGCGCGGATACTCGGCGGCGAGGTGCCGCTCCCGGAGAAGACCAACCACGACTTCACCAAGGTCTACGATTATCTCCGCAAGAATCCGATGCCGTGAGCATCCAGATCACCATCATCGGTGGCGGCAGTTACCAGTGGGGCCCGACCCTCATGGGCGACATCTTGAACATGCCCGCTCTGGGCGACTGCCATGTCGTCCTGCAAGATGTGGACCCCGACCCGCTGCCCACCATGCAGGCCTTCGCCGAGAAGATGATCGCTCACGTCGGCAGCAAGGCGACGGTGACCACCACCACCGATCAGCGGGCGGCCCTACGAGGCGCCGATTTCGTGGTGGTGACCATCTCCACCGGCGGATTCGCCAGCATGCGCCACGACCTCGAGGTCCCGTGGCGCCACGGCATCCGCCAGTCCGTGGGCGACTCCGTCGGCCCCGGCGGCGTCAGCCGCTCGTTGCGGAATATCCCCGTACTGGTGGGCATCGCCCGGGACATGGAGGAATGCTGTCCCGACGCGTGGTTGCTGAACATCAGCAACCCCATGACCTGCTTGACGCGATCCGTGCTCAAAGCCACGTCCATCAAGGCAGTGGGGCTGTGCCACGAGGTGTACCACTTCCGGGAAAGTCTGGCTCCCGTGATTGGCATCGAAGCCGATGCCATCCGGCTGACGCTGACAGGTGTGAACCACTTACCCGTCGTCACCGCCATCGACGCCGGCGGTACCGACGGTCTGGCCTGGCTGCTGGCGGCGACGGCGGACCCAAGTTATGAAAAGTTCGTCGCCGCCCATGCCCTCAAGCTCGATCTCCTTCGGCGCTACGGGGCGCTGCCTGGGGCAGGGGACCGCCACGTCGCCGAGTTCTTTCCCTTCGTGCTCACCGCCGATTCGGACTGGGGCGCCACCTGGGGCGTCGCCCTGACCACCATCGAGGAGCGGGAAAAGTGGCAGGGGTTCTACCAGGTCTACGTCAAGGCGATGCTTGAGGACCGCTATCAGATGCCCGACCGGCAGTCGGGTGAGATGGTCGCGCCGGTCATCGACTCATTGGTGAATGGGACTCGCCGGGAGCTCCCGCTCAACCGGCCCAACCATGGCCAAGCGGTAGGCCTGCAGGAAGATGCCGTGGTAGAGACCATGTGCGTCGTCGACGGCAGCGGCATCAGGGGCCGGGAGGTGGTCACCGCCCCGGCCGCGATCACGGAATGGGCTCGCCGCCATGTGGCCACCCAGGAACTCACGGTCGAAGCCGCGTTGACGGGTGATCTGGACCTGGCCCGCGCCGCGTTCGCCGCCGATCCCCTCACGAGTCGCCTTGACTTGCGGGAGATGGACACCATGGTGACCGAGTTGCTGCAAGCGACGGCGCCGTGGCTACCGCCGGCCCTGGTGCCCTGACCGTCGGAGAGGAGCGGACAATCATGAAGGTCGGCTTCATCGGTCTTGGGGCCATGGGGTTACCCATGACCCGAAACCTGCTGGTCAAAGGGCACGCCGTTACTGTGTCGTCACGTAGCCGGCCACCGGTGGACACCGCGGTGTCGCTGCGGGCGACCGACGGCGGCGACCCGGCCGGAGTGGCCCGGGCCAGCGACGTGATCATCTTGTGCGTACCGTCGTCACCTCATGTTGTCTCGGTCGTCGACGCTCTCCTGCCGGCGGTAAAGCCCGGCCAGGTCATCGTCGATTGCTCGACCATCGATCCGGACGTGGAGCGGGAACAACACAACCGGGTCTCCTCGACAGGGGCCGCCTACCTTGAGGCCCCGGTATCGGGAGGAACGGTAGGCGCCGAGCGCGGCACCCTCACGCTGATGGTGGGTGGATCGGCTGACGCCCTGGAGACAGCCCGACCAGCTCTCGAAGCGTTCAGCGCGCTGATCGTGCACGTGGGCGGACCGGGGCAGGGCCAGGTCGTCAAGCTGTGCAACAACCTCATCTACGCCTCTCAGATGCTCGCCACCGCGGAAGCGTGCACGATGGCCGCCAAGTCCGGCGTCGATTTGAAGCAGCTTCATCAGGTGCTCACCGCGTCCACCGGTGACTGCACGGCCGTGCGGACGCGCATCCCCTTCGAGGGTGTCCTTCCTGATAGCCCGGCCTCGAATGGCTGGAAGCCTGGATTCATGACCGACCTTATGGCCAAGGACCTGGACCTGGCCTTGGCCTATGCCGCCCGCAGTGGTGTGCCGATGGCCGGCACGGCCACCGCTCGCCAGGTGCTCACCGCCGCGTCAACGGCCGGGTACGGGCGAGAGGACTTCTCCGCTCTAGGCAAGATCATCCGGGGCCTCGCTGGTGTCTGATCCACCGGCCGCCGCTGAGCGACTGGTGGTGCTGGCGGCCGACCACCGGGCCAGGGACATCATGACCGTCGAGCGCTACACCGACTACCTCGCGGCATTACGGACGGCGCTGCCGGTGTGTGACGGCATCTTGGCCACCGCTCAGCCCCTGGCCGACCTGGTGGCCGAGGGGGCGGTTTGGCCCAACCAACGTACGTATCTGTCGATCAACCGGACCGGGCTGGCCGGCTCCGCCTTCGAACTCGACGACCGGCTGGTGGCTTCGCCCGCCGGTGCGGCCGCGCTGGACTACA
>CAXMLU010000579.1:0-2033 GCA_964194255.1 uncultured bacterium | reverse complement strand
AGATGTGTATAAGAGACAGGGTAACTACCGATCGGCCGACGTCGACCGCTGATTCGTTCAGACGGCCGCTTCCTCCCCGTCGAGCTGGCGGATGATCGCATCGAACGCGCCTTGCCAGTCACGTGTAGCAGACCACGTCGCCACCTTCCCCCCGGCCGAGGACGGCTCGATTGTCACCGGCCCCAGCGGGCGCCCGGCGCGCCGGGCCGACCTGTCCGACGCGTGGCGCGCCGCTAAGGCGAGGACGGGCGTCGATCCCGAACTGCACATTCACGATCTGCGTCACCACGCGGCCACGCTAATGGCACGCATGCCGGGCATTACAACCAAGGAGTTGATGGCCCGGATCGGCCATGCGTCGCCGCGCGCCGCGCTCATCCACCAGCCCGCCACAGCCGAGCGTGACCGCGCCGTCGCCACCTTCCTCGACGAGCAGCTCGCAGCCGTGGAACGACGGCCGCGGGCCGATGTGTACCGCTCCGCCGCACCGGGACCAATCCCGCCGCGGAGTCGTCGCGGAGTTGACCCGTCCGGAGAGCGCTGGCCACGGTAGTGCTTACCCTGTGTGACCAGCGGACTTTCTTTGGAGGCGGCGAGCGGAATCGAACCGCTGTACAGGGCTTTGCAGAGCGTTACGGGCCGTCCAGAGGGTCGTCCAGGGTCTAGGTGGACCGCTCTGACCTGGGCTTCCGTCCGCCGACTCGGCCGGCGTCAATCCGAGATCGCTAGACTTTATGGGACGGATTATGGGACGCCCGTTGCGGCAAGGCAACGCAGGGCCCTTGACGCCGGGCCGAGAACACGTCATTCCCGAGCGTCCGAAAGCGCTCCGTGTCATCAAGCACGGCTGAAGCCGGGAGGCTGCTGCGATCGGACCCGTTCATCCAACCAAGAAGACCGATGCACCCCACACGCCCGCTCCCCATCGAAGCTTGGAGCGTCCCCCGTTTCGCCGGACGGGTTGGGTTGGTTGATCATGCGCGGAAGCGGTTTTCAGCCGGTGACGGTTCGCGATCCGCCGGCTGGTTTGGTCTGGTACTTGGCGGCGTCGGCACGCGCGGTTATCTCGTCAATCTGCTCCGGGTGCCCGCTAGCCAGTCCGACGCTGACGGTGAGGGCCAAGCCGGTGTTGGTGTGGTACCAGGGCCTTGTGTTCACGGCAGGCACGATGTCATCGTCCCGGCGGGCGACTACGAGCAGGTCGGTGTCGGCCAGGACCAGCGCGAACTCGTCGTCGCCCTCAGGTCCTCTCCCGGCAGGGCCGCGGCGGACACGCGAGTCTTCCAAGCAACGCCGTCATCGGCAGCGTCCGCAAGAACAAGGGCCGACGGGTCGTTCCGGGGCACACTTTGCTTCGCATCTGGGTAAACCAAGCATGAGGCGCCCCAACCCCGTCCCGTTCCCGGCCGGTGAGCGGCTCCTCGCTTCTCACGGACCATGAGCCCGGGCAGCTCCGTCGTCGGTTTCCACCGGTGAGTCCGCGCCGCGCCGGGACACCCGCACCAGGTTCGCTACTGGCCGCCCTCGTACTTGAACGACACCCGGAGCTTGGTGCGGAACGTGATGCTGTCGCCCTCGCTCAGATCCAGATCTTGCTCGACGACCTCGGCGACCCGAAGCTCGCGAACGCTCTCGCGAGCCTTCTTCACTGCCGTCGTGGCGGCCTCCTCCCAGGACTCGCTGCTCGTACCGATGATCTCGATCACCTTGTAGACGCTCACGGCTACCATCCTCCTTGGCCCCTCACGGGCGTGACCAGAGTCTGGTTGGTTTTGCGAGCTTCTGCTCGACAGCTGTGTCAGACGTCGAGCGCATGCGGTCGAAATCGCAGGTCCGGCTTCAACCCCTTGCGGTTCGCGAGCGGACTACCCAGGACTTCGAGGTCGGTCCGGCGAGATGCAGGACCAACGCCTTGATCGCCGTCGCGAAGGCACTGTTGCGTTCGGAGCAAATCGGACACCCCGTTCCTTGTTGGCGCCAGCGGCAGAGGACAAAGGGGATGTGGCTATTTCACCTCGCTAACGGGGCTCTTG
>CAXMLU010000578.1:0-4325 GCA_964194255.1 uncultured bacterium | reverse complement strand
TACTTCCCGAAGGGCACCGACCTGAGCAAACACAGCGCCGACGACCTGGCCGCAGTCGCTGCGGCACTCAATGGTCGGCCACGCAAAACCCTCGACTGGAAAACACCCGCCGAGACACTCGATGAGCTCCTACACTCCGCTCAACAGAACAGCGTTGCGACGACCCCTTGAACCCGGGCTATCCATGTGCGTCCGTGTGCGGACCGGTCGCCGCAGAGCGCGGGAGGTGACGAACCCGACAGCGTCGGAAGTCGACGCCGACACCGGACGCAACCACATGGTTGTAGGCGAGTACCGTTGGGCCAATGCACGGCAACGTCGAGGCGTTGGTTTTTGTAATCGGGTGCGCAGTGATGCTCGTCGTATGCGTATCCATGACGTTCACGGGCTACCCGGTGCTTGGCGCCAGCCTCGGCACGCTGTTCGGCTCGATGGGAATGTTCACGGCCCTCGACATGCGTCGTGGTCGTGGCGACGCGGCTGGCGGTGACGTCGGCGAGTCAGGAAGCCCGCCGAGGTCACCGGGAGGGGGTCCACCGTCCGGCACGGGTCGAGACGGAGGCGCCGGAGCGCGTGTACGGGCGCGGCCGTCGAGGAGACCGCCCGGCGGCCGGGCCGCGGCCGCGATACGGCAGGAGCTCTTACTGGGCGTCAACGCGGCTGTCGAGCACGCCGCTCGTGCCGACGCCCAGCGGTAACCCCGATCCCAACGGGGTGATCGTCGAGCGCCTGTCGCGACCTCATGGCGGCCACCGATGATTCTGATACGTGAGTTCCGTCCTACAGTGACGAATCGACCAAATCCTCTAGGGGGAGATGAAGCGATGGCAGCGAGTGGATCGACGCCGAGTCCGGTGACCTTCACCGTCACCCTTGAGGCGGCTGGTAAGACTGCCACCGGCATGGAGGTCCCGGCCGAGGTAGTCGAGCGCCTGGGCGCGGGCAAGCGACCACCGGTCAAAGTCACCCTTGGCGCGTACACCTACCGAAACACCATCGCGGTCATGGGCGGCCGGTACATGATCGGTGTCAGCGCAGAGCACCGGGCTGGTGCCGGTGTCGCTGCCGGCGACTCGGTCGATGTCACGCTGGAGCTGGACGTCGCACCGCGCACGGCCGAGGTGCCCGATGACCTCGCCAGTGCGCTCCGGAAGGCCAGAGCCACTGACGCGTTCGATCGCCTCGCGTTTTCTCATCGCAAAGAGCATGTGCGCGCCGTTGAAGACGCAAAGACACCCGAAACCCGCGCACGACGAATCGCCAAGACAGTGGAGAAGCTCAGCCCCGAGTCGTAGCTGCCGAAATTCGACAAGAATTTTGCGTGTCAGGCCTGCGTCGATTGTCTTGGAGATGTGCTTAGGCTGCGACCGGAACGGCGGGTACTCTTCGGCGAGCAGCCCGAGGTAGGCCTCAACCCGTCGTGCGTACCGCTGGATGCCGACGAGGAAATTGGGAAGGGCCTCCGGCTATTCCCCGGTGAACACACCGGCGATGACGAGGCGACAACGACCAGACCGTGCGCGACCGCCAAGTTCCCCCTGCGTCTTTGGAGGCCCAAACGGCGCCGGCGATAGGCCGTACGACCCACGCCCGAGGTGGCCGGATACGCGAAAGGCGGTGGATGAGTCAACCGGCGAGGGTAGTGGCCATGGCTGGACAGCGTCGGAAGCGAGGCGGTCGGATCACGCCGAGAGGCGGTGCCGGGGACGGAGTGGGGCTGGGCGGCTGAGCGCTGCTGAGCGTATGGGTTTGGGCGACATCTTCGCCAAGTTGCGGCGCGCTGCTCGCCACGATCTCACGGGCGGCATCGACCCGCTCGGCGTCGAAGTGGGGGCTTCGCAGTTGTGGTCGGTCTGGGAGGCGCTGAGCTCGCCGAACTCGCCGGCCTCGAGGCGGCGCATGGCCCTGACGTGTTGGTCGCAGCGCTGGAACGGACGGTCGCGTTCGGCCGCTGGGGGGCCGCGGACGTCCGCTCGATCATCGTCGCGGACACCGGGACACCCCGCCCGACCGGGCCCGGGGAGGCGTTGGTATCCCGCTGCCCATCGTGCCGACCCGGCCGCTGTCGGCCTACGCCATCGAGGGCCGGTCATGACCGCCCCCACCCCAGCGTTGGCCGCCGATCTCACCGCCGGGCTGCGCCGCCTCAAGCTGTCCGCCATGCGCAGCCTTGCCCCCGAACTGTTGGTCACCGCCAAGACCCAGCGTTGGGCGCCGGAGGAGTTCTTGCGGACCCTCGTCGAGGCGGAGATCACCAGCCGCGACGCATCCAACGCCCGGGTTCGGCTCAAGGCCGCGAACTTCCCGGTGACCAAAGGACTCGACGCGTTCGACGTCGCCGTGTCGTCGATCCCGCCGGCCACCTTCGATTATCTGGCCTCACCCGAGTGGATCGCCTCGGCGGAGAACCCGGTCCTCGTCGGGCCGGCCGGCACCGGCAAAAGCCACGTGCTCGTGGCGCTCGGCCACGCCGCCGTCGACGCCGGGCACCGGGTCCGCTACTTCAGCGCGCCGGCGCTGAATGCTTTCGAAGCCTGACCTCGACCGGTTGCCCACTTAGACGGCGCCAGGATCTCCCTCAGATCGGTGAACGGACAGGTGGTAGCGGTCGAAATAGGCGACGGCCACCTCACCGATGGTCTTGCCCTGGGCCTGGGCCTCGTCCCGCAGCTTGGTGATCAGCTTCGGTTCAGACTGCATGTGGGCCTTGCAGCCGGGACAGGAGACCCACACCGAGGAAGACCGCGGGACGAAGGACGCGTACGGATCAGACAACTTTGGTCACACACACCATCTTGCCCCGTTTGTACGGTAGTGCCAGCACCAGGTCGAAGGTCTCGGCAAGGAGCCGAAGATCATCGCGATCTCCTGTGAGCCGGAAATCATCGCGACCCTGTCCGTTGGGCGTATCCTACCTGCCGCACGTGGTGCGTGTCGGATGGCACGTCCTCCGGTACCCGTCCGGCCTCCTCCAACGCTCCCTGGGCGAGGCAGAGCCCGATGACTAGGCGGGACGGGAATGGCGTCAACCACCGACGTGAGTGCGACGCCTGAGGCGCTCAACGACTCGGGCTCTGTTCCGGCGCGTGTGGGCGGCTACTTTACGGCCCTGGTTCGGAGGCTTCCGCTCCGAGTTCGGAGGTGACGTCGTCATTCCTGGCCTGTCGAAGATCGGAGGTTCCAGTCTTCGTTCAAGGGACAGTTGCGTGATCCTCCGGGCTACTTGGCCAGCAGACCAGCCACGACGTTGATGGTCATGGCCACCACTACGGTGCCGAAGAGATAGGACAGCAGGGCGTGCCGAAGCGCCGTCATGCGGATCTTCTTCGAGGTTAGGTCGGTGTCTGACACCTGGTAGGTCATGCCGAGGGTAAAGGCGACGTAGGCGAAGTCCCCATAGTCGGCCAAACGGTCGTCGTGGAAGTCGATCCCGCCATCCTCGGCGTAGTACAGGTGGGCGTACCGAAGGGCGAACAACGTATGGATCGCTCCCCACGACACCACAACTGTGGCGGCGGCAACTGCGGTGATGAGAGCGTGGCCCGACCCCTTGGCGTGGGCAGCCTTAAGGAGCGCGAATGCCACGCCGACCAGGCTGGCCACGCTGGCGAACACCAGCAGCGCGTCAGCGGCCGCTCTGGAGTTATCCTCGGCGGTAGCCATTCGCCGGGTTTCGGCGCTGTTCTTGCCGAGCACACTCAGGCCGACCCATGCCACCCATGTGATGGCCATCATGTCCCAGCCGACAAGGACGGCCACCTGCCAGGGTGTGAAGGGCATCGCGACGGCAAACCCTGCCAATCCTGCTCCTGCGCCGAAAGCGACCCGGCTCCGAGCAGACACGCGCAATTGTGCGGGCCTGGGGCCGTCCGCGCCGTCTGGGTCGCCGGGCGTCACTTGGCCCACAGCTCGGACGTTGCGGGATTACTTGGTGATGGCGTCCTTGACCGTTGAAGCCGCGTCTCGGACATTCTCTCCCAGGTCCTTGGCCGCTGACTCGACTTGGTCCGACTTGCCCTCGTGTTCGAGCTTCTTGTTGCCGTGGCCTTGCCAACTCTTTCCTCAACCTTGCCTTTGAGGTCCTGCGCGGTGTTCGAGGCCTTGCTTTTGGTGCCCATAACGAGATCTCCAGTGATCGGGTGAAGCGATGGATTGTCGCCGCCGTCGCGTCGCCCGAACCCACCCCAGCTCGCCCAGAAGGCGATCGAGATGACGGCGCTGACGGCGCCTACGACTCTCAAAACCATTCCGGTGGTGTGTACGTTGAAACCTTTGCCTTGCGCGGTGACGGCGAATCGCATGACGGCGCCAGCCGCGATCATCAA
>CAXMLU010000577.1:0-4219 GCA_964194255.1 uncultured bacterium | reverse complement strand
ATGCCCCCCGACCGCACGCTCCTGAGGCGTACGCCGACCTCGACCGGGGGGTCGAAGCGGTCCTGCCACCGGAGGGCACCGTGGACGCGATCGGGTTTTCGCTCGGGGCTCAGATGCTGCTCGCCTTGGCTGCTCGCCGGCCCGAGCGCTTCGGTCGCCTGGTGCTCGGTGGAGTTGGGGCGAACGTCTTTCTCAGCCGTGATTCGGACGCCGTGGCTCGGGCCATCGAGACCGGCGAGGCCGATCCCGACGACGGTCTGGCCCGGGCCTTCACCCAGTTCGCGGCCGGCTCCGGCAACGATCCACTCGCCCTCGCCGCCTGTCTTCGTCGCCCCGCTCAGGCGCTGAAGCGCGCGACCCTTGCCTCCGTGCGCTGCCCGGTCCTGGTCGTCCTCGGTGATCGCGACTTCGCCGGACCACCTGATCCGCTGGTCGACGCCCTACCCGTCGTGCGGCTCGTGACGCTCACCGGCGCCGATCATTTCGGTACACCCAAGGACTTCCGCTTCATCGATGCCGCCCTCGACTTCTTGGAGGCGGTACCGGCGTAACGCGGACCGGGCCGGCCCGAGCGGTCTACGGGTCGGGGCGGGCCCTCGCCGCCAGGCGCCGGGAGGCGGGATGCTCGTCCACCGTGCGCCGCAGGCCCTGCTGCGAGGCTTTCAGGTAGCGGCTGGTGGTTTGGGCGTTGGCGTGGCCGAGCAGCTCCTGCACTTCGCGGATGGTTGCACCGGAGTCAAGGGCTTGGGTCGCGAAGGTATGACGCAGGGCGTGGACCACCGAACCCGGGGGAGGGGCCACGCCGGCCTGCTCGTACCAGCCGAGGACCACCCACCGGAGGGCCGATGGCGTGAGGGGCCGGCCGTCAGGCCGGACGAACAACGGGTCCCGAACGGCGTAACGCCCGACGCGGCCCTGTCGCGAGTCGAGGTAGGCGTCGACCGCGGCCAGGGTGGGAGCGGCCAGGGGGACGGTGCGCTCCTTGGCGCCCTTCCCGAACACCTTGAGTCGCGCATCGACGTCGCGGGCCTGGACATCGCCAACCCGCAAGCTGATGACTTCGGCCAGCCGGAGCCCACCGGTGGACAGCACGGCGGCCAGCGCCCGATCCCGCTCCGGCCAGGGCTGGCGGGCTCGCCCCGGGCCATCGTCGGCGGCGTCATACAACCGGTTGGCATCGTCGTAGTCCAGGGCGCGGGGAAGCAACTCCGGCTTCCGGGGGCGCTCGATCCCCTCCATCGGGTTGTTGTCGAGCACACCCTGGCGGCGCAGCCACCGGCAGAACCCGTTCCACGCCGACGCCACCCGGTGGACGCTGGAGGCGGCCCGGGGCCGCACCGAGCCATCGCCGCGCCGCACCCCCTCGGACATCAGGGCGCTGAACGCCAGTTCCAACTCCGCCGGCCGCAGATCGGCCGCCATGAGCGAACCGAGCGGGTCGGCCGGGTCCTCGCCCTCGGCCGGACTGCCACCCAACCGGGCCAGATGGCCGCCAAGGAGCCGCAGATCCTGGGCGTAGCCATCCCTTGTCTTCTCCGACTTGGCCCCTAGGGTGGCCAGCCAGAGGCCCGCCAGGCGGGAGAGGGACATGCTGGCCACCGGTCGATCCATCCGCTTAGCGTATACAATAGGTATTATCTCCGGGGGGGATACAGAGGCGGGGGAAAGGGTCGCACCGCCGCAGGCGGCGACGGGTCAGGACCGGGGCCGCGTCGCCCGGATGGCTCGAGGCTCAAAGCTAAACCCCCGCAGTCCGGCACAGGCGGCGAACAGATGGTCCAGCGCCGTTCGGTACGCCGCCGCCGATCGGGTCCGAGCCAAGTCGCCCTCGACGTCGTCGAGGGCCGCTTCCACCGTGTAGATGCGATCGTGGAGGTCCTGGACCTGGCCGCGGCGCAGGACGACCTCGTCGTTGGCCAGGCCGTGTCGTCCGGCCACCAGGCGGGCCTCGTAGTCCCGCTGGCGACAACTCTGGCGGTCATAGTGCCTCGGCCGGCCGGCGCCGGTCTGCGGAGGCAGTGGTCGCCCGCACCACCGGCACCGCTCTAGTCGAGCCGGGTTCTGTCACGGTGACGATATTAGGGCATGATACGAGTCGCCGTCCGGTTCCCGTGTCCGGCGAGGCATACCGGCCGCTGCCCGACGTGGCCTGTAGATTCCGACGCCGTGAGGGCGACCACGTCCCCGTGAGCAGCATCAGGTAGGTCGTGCTCTTTCCGACGATCGACTTCGCCATCTTCTTCGGCGTCGTGTTTCTGGCCAACTGGCTGCTGAATCCGTTCCCAGTTCGCTGGCGCGTCTTCATGATCCTGGCCAGCTACGTCTTCTACGGCTACTGGAACTGGCACTTCGTCTTGCTCCTCGTCGCCTCGACGGTGATCAACCACGGTGGGGCAGTAGGGACGATGCGGGCCCACTCCCCCGCCGTCCGCCGGGCCATCGCCGCCACCGCCATCGTCGGCGATGTCGCGCTGCTGGGATGGTTCAAGTACTACGGCTTCTTCGCTCTCAACGTGGCCAACGCGCTGCACGGGATCGGGTTGTCCTCCCCGATGCCGCTTCTGCAGGTCACCCTGCCCGTCGGCATCTCCTTCTTCACCTTCATGGGCATCAGCTACGTGGTCGACGTCTACCGTGGCGATCTCCGGCCAGCGCCGTTGCTGGACCTGGCCGTGTATCTGTCCTTCTTCCCGCACCTGGTGGCCGGGCCCATCGTCCGAGGCTCCGAACTCCTGCCGCAGCTCCGAGCCCATCGCGATCCCCGCCGGGTGGACGCGTCGCGCGCCGCGTTCCTGATCTTTTCCGGACTGTTCAAGAAGGTGGTGTTGTCCAGCTATCTGGCCTCCACCATCGTCGATCCGGTCTTCGCCAGCCCGCATCGGCACTCATCGCTGGAGATCCTGGTGGCCGTGTACGGCTACGCGGTCCAGATCTACGCGGACTTCAGCGGGTACACCGACATCGCCATCGGCCTCGCGCTGTTGCTCGGATTCCGTTTCCCGGACAACTTCAACGCACCATACGCGGCCGTGTCCTTGCAGGACTTCTGGCGGCGATGGCACATGACCCTGTCGCGCTGGTTGCGTGACTACGTCTACATCCCCCTCGGGGGATCTCGAGGATCGCGACGGGAGACGTGCCGGAACATCCTCGTCACCATGATCCTCGGTGGGCTCTGGCACGGCGCGGCGTGGACGTTCGTGGCGTGGGGCGCCATCCACGGCCTCGGGCAAGTGGCCGGCTATCTGCGCCGGGAGAGGCGACGCGATGAGGTCGTGGTCGACACGCCTGGCCGGCGCGCCATCCAGCGGTTGGCCACCTTCCACCTGGTGTGTCTGGGCTGGGTCTTCTTCCGGTCCGATTCGCTGGGCACCGCCTTCACCCTCCTGTGGCGCTTGATCACGGCTCCAGGTAACGCGCCGCTCGTCCGCCCGGCCGCGCTGCTCGCCATCGCGGTGGGCATCGGCTCGCAGTACATCCCCTCCGGCGCTGCCCAACGCCTGCAAGCGGCGTTCTCCGGCCTCCGGCCGAGCTTCCAGGGCGTGCTGCTGGCCCTCGTCCTTTTCCTCATCACGTCACTCGGGCCCCAGGGCGTCGCCCCCTTCATCTACTACCGCTTCTAATGGCGACGACCTCCCCACCCCATCTTCGAGCTCCTGGCCGGGACGTAAACACGCGGATACGGCGGCGGGTGATGCCGGCCGGCCGGGCCCTTGGCGTTGGCCTGATCTGCTTCAGTGCCTGGCTTCTCCTCGACGCCCGCAACCTCGAACGCTCGGCCGGCGCCGGCGCACTTGGGCCCCGGCGCACACTGGCGCTCGCCCTCCTCCACCCGTTGCGGCGCGTTAGCGCGCTCATCAGCGTGGACCGAGCGTCCATCCTCATCGACGAGGCGCTGGGCCGCACCGTCAAAGGGCCGGTCGCGGGGGGAGGATCGGTGGTCGCCACCACTCCCCCGGTCCCGACCACGCGGCCAGCGGCCACGCCGGTAACGGTGACCGTGCCCGTTCCTGTCGCCACCTCATTGCCCCAAGCCCTCGCCCCATTGCGCCCACCCACCGCTCAGGACCCGCTGCGGGTGCTCATCGTCGGCGACTCGATCGCCAAGGACTTCGGGGAGCGCCTCCTCGAGCAGCTCGGCGCCACCGGGGTGGTGAATCCCACCCTGGATGCCCGCCCCGCCACGGGCCTGTCCCGGCCCGACTACTTCGACTGGCAG
>CAXMLU010000576.1:0-8288 GCA_964194255.1 uncultured bacterium | reverse complement strand
GGGCCAAGCCGACCGGCGGCGACCGGGACCGCAACGCCAAGCCGAGCTGGGGCGCTCGGGCCAAGCCGACCGGTGGCGATCGGGATGCGCGGCCGAGCTGGGGCGATCGGGCCAAGCCGACCGGCGTCGACCGGGACGGCAACGCCAAGCCGAGCTGGTCCAAAGAGCGGAGCCATCCGAGTGTCAGCCGACCGAGCGAGCCGAGGTGGTCAGACCGCAACAAGCCGGCTGGCGACGACCGGGGCAAACCCACGGACCGGAGCAAACCCACCGACCGCGGCCGCGACTCGGGCGCCAAACGCTCGGGTCTTTGGCAGGGCGGCAACCGGAGCCAGCCGGGCGGGCGCCAGGCGCGTCCAGGCGAGCGGCGTACGCCCGCCGGTTGGGGAT
Organism: uncultured bacterium; assembly: GCA_964194255.1. Taxonomy (GTDB): domain Bacteria; phylum Actinomycetota; class Acidimicrobiia; order Acidimicrobiales; family CAXMLU01; genus CAXMLU01. The sequence continues at coordinate 7,898 of CAXMLU010000576.1, read as the reverse complement.
CGGTGGCCCGAAAAGGCGCACGCGTAGTCGGCGAATCGGCGGAGGAATCGGCCAGCAACGCGTGGCGAGCCGCGGTCGACCGGGCCCGAGGCGACAGCGGCCGGATGGCCCGAGGCGCCATGCCCCGCAAGCTGGGACTGCCCGACCTGGCCGACGCCGATGAGGAATGGATCGACGAGCCGGAGGAGGTAATCGCCGAAGCACCCGCACGGCGCTCCCCACGCGAACCGGCGCGCGAGCCCACGACCGGACGCAACCGGCGCAAGGTGCCGCGGGATGTGGCGAATGAGCTGACCGACGTGGTGGGTCCGGTGCGGGCGGGCAAGCTTTCCGAACGGCTGGCCGACGCCACCCGCGCCTATGACCGCGAGCGGTACGCGGACGCCCGAAGCATCCTGAAGCGCCTGGTCGAGGAAGCGCCCGATTCGGCCGCCGTCCAGGAGCTCTACGGCTTGGCCCTCTACCGCCTCGGCCACTGGTCGGAGTCCGCCCGTCACTTGGACGCATACCACACCCTCAGCGGCTCGTACGATCAGCACCCCGTCCTCGCCGACTGCGCCCGGGCCCTCGGCCGCTATGAACGGGTGGAGGAACTGTGGGACGAACTCCGCCGGGCCTCGCCCGGAGCCTCCCTGACGGCTGAAGGGCGGATCGTCGCCGCCGGGGCGCGGGCCGATCAAGGTGACGTCCGCTCGGCCATCAAGTTGATGGAAGCGACCCGCCTGCAGCCGCGCGCGCCGAAGCCGCATCACCTTCGCCTCTGGTACGTCCTTGCCGATCTCTACGAGCGGGCCGGCGACATTCCCCGAGCCCGCGAGCTGTTTCAGCGAGTCGCTTCCGTGGAGCCCGACGCCTTCGACGTAAGCGATCGCCTTCGGTCGCTTCGATAAGAGAGAATGAACGCGTGATCGGCTTCATCATCGGACTGGTGATCAGCGGCGCGGTGGTAGGCGCGCTGGGTCGACTGGTCGTGCCGGGCCGTCAGCCTCTCGGCTGCCTCGGCACCATCCTGGCGGGGATCGCCGGTTCGTTTCTGGCCGGGGTTATCGGTCGGATCATCTGGGGTCGGAGCTATACCCCCGGACTGTTGATGTCGGTGCTGGGGGCCGCGCTGGTCGTCTACCTGGCGAGCGGCGCCGGCCGGCGCCGCACCACGCGTTAACTGTCGCACCCCCTCGGTAGGGTGGTATCGCGCGCTTCCCCCTGCGTGGTTCCTTACCCGTAGGAGGAGTCTGCCCGTGACCGCGACCAACGTCCCGTCGATCAACATTGTGACCCTGCTGGGCCGCCTAGCCCGACCCGTCGAAGAGCGGCTGCTTCCTTCGGGTGATTGCCTGGTCAGCCTGGAGATCACCATCGAACGGGAGGGCGAGCGGGCGGAAACGGTCCCCGTCGTCTGGTTCGATCCGCCGGCCGCGGCGACCGCCCTCGACATCGACGACACGGTGGTGGTCGTGGGCCGGGTGCGCCGTCGGTTCTTTCGGTCCGGCGGCTCGACTCAGAGCCGCACCGAGGTGGTCGCCGACCGCGTCGTACCGGTCCGTCAACTGAAACGCGTCCGGGCGGCCCTGGCCGCTGCGGTCAGCCGGCTGGAGGAGCTCGCCGGCGACGCCGTCGCCTGACCACCGTGCACGTCGTGTTCCTCGATGATGCCGTGACCATCGCATAAACACCAAAGTTGCGGACCCCGCTCACGTGCCTTGTCGGGTTCACGGCCGCTCTGCTGCGGCGGTGGCTGGATCTCGACGACGATGCACGACTCGAGATCCTCGAACGCGTCGAGCGGGCCGGCCATGACCTCTCGGATTTGGTTGAGCAGCTGCTTGACTTCGCGGCCGTAGAAGCGGGTCGGGTGGAGGTCCTCCCGAAACCCGTGGCGCTCGATGCCGAGGTCGAATCGGTGCTCGCCGATCTGGCCCCTCTTCTCGGTGCTCGCTTCGTCGAACGGGACATTCCGGCCATGACCGTGATGGTCGATGGCAGCGTCCTGCGCCGCACGCTGGCCAAGCTGATTTCGAATGCCGCCAAGTACATCGAGCCGGGGACGCCTTTTGGTCCTGCGAGGCCAATCGGACGGGGACCTCGTCGGAACCGAAGTGGTGGACCACGGACCGGGCATGACCCCCGACGAGGTGGCGCAGGTTTTCAACCCGTTCTGGCGGGCGAAGCACTCGATCGCCGGCCGGCGCGGCACCGGCATCGGGCTCAGCCTGGTACAGGACTACGTGTGGTTGATGGGCGGACAGGTCACGGTGGATTCGAGCCCGGCGGCGGGGTCCATCTTCGCGTTCACCGTTCCCCTCGCGGTGCCCGCCACGGTTCCTCCCGGCTGAAGAAACCGCGCCTGGGGGATGGTCCCGAACCCTTTCTTTGGCTGGGTAGCATGACATGCGCGTCATTTCCATTTTCTGAAGGGTTCACATGGCAGACATCGCAGCGCGAGACCATCCGCTCCAGGAGCTCGACCACGTCGTCATCCGTTTCGCCGGCGACTCCGGTGACGGGATGCAGCTGACCGGGGACCGGTTCACCACCTCCTCCGCCCTCTTCGGCAACGACCTGTCGACCCTGCCCGACTTTCCGGCCGAGATCCGCGCCCCGGCGGGCACCCTGGCGGGTGTCTCCGCCTTCCAGGTCAACATCTCGGACCATGACATCCTGACGCCCGGGGACTCGCCGACCGTGCTGGTGGCGATGAACCCCGCCGCGCTCAAGTCCAACCTGGGCGACCTCCCGCCGGGCGGCACCCTGATCGTCAACTCCGACGCATTCGACGAGCGGAACCTGGCGAAGGCCGGCTTCGGTGCCAATCCCCTCGAGGACGGCTCGCTGGCCGCCTACACCCTGTACGAAGTGCCCATGACCTCGCTTACCCTCACCGCGGTCAAGCCGACGGGCGCCAAGCCGCGCGACGCCGAGCGTTCGAAGAACTTCTTCGCCCTCGGACTGGTCAGCTGGATGTACACCCGGCCGGTCGAATCGACGCTGGCGTGGATCGAGTCGCGGTTCGCCAAGCTGCCGATGGTGAAGGACGCCAACTCCCTGGCCTTCAAGGCCGGGTACAACTTCGGCGAGACGGCCGAGCTGTTCGACCATGCGTACGAGGTGAAGCCGGCGCCTCTCCGGCCTGGGACCTACACGAACATCTCCGGGAACACTGCACTGGCGTGGGGTCTCATCGCCGCCGGTCAGCTGGCCAAGCTTCCGGTCTTCCTGGGCAGCTACCCGATCACGCCCGCCTCCGACATCCTCCATGAGCTGTCCAAGCACAAGAACTTCGGGGTCCGCACCTTCCAGGCCGAGGACGAGATCGCCGGCGTGACCACCGCTATCGGTGCCGCCTTCGGTGGTCACCTGGGCATGACCACGACCAGCGGTCCGGGCGTGGATCTCAAGTCGGAGGCCATCGGCTTGGCCATCAGCTTGGAGTTGCCGCTGCTCATCATCGACATCCAGCGAGGCGGGCCGTCGACCGGGCTCCCCACCAAGACCGAACAAGCCGACCTCCTGCTGGCCATGTACGGAAGGCACGGAGAGTCGCCCCTCCCCATCGTGGCATCGAAGACGCCGTCGGACTGCTTCTTCGCCGCCATCGAGGCGGCCCGCATCGCCGTCAAGTACCGAACTCCGGTCATCCTGCTCTCCGATGGCTACCTGGCCAACGGCTCGGAGCCGTGGAAGCTGCCCAACGTCGAGGACCTGCCCGACATCAGCACGCCGTTCGCCACCGGCCCGAACCACACGGCGCCGGATGGCACCGAGGAATTTTGGCCGTACCTGCGGGACCCGGAGACGCTGGCCCGGCCGTGGGCGGTGCCGGGTACGCCAGGACTGATGCATCGCATCGGCGGTCTGGAGAAGGCCGACGGTCACGGCAATATCTCGTACGACCCGGCCAACCACGAAAAGATGACCCGCCTGCGAGGGGCCAAGATCGCCGGCATCGCCAAGGACATCCCGTTGGTGGAAGTGGACGATCCGGCGGGAACAGCCCAGCTCTTGGTTCTGGGTTGGGGCTCGACCTTCGGCACGATCGGCGCGGCCGCTCGCCTGGTGCGGGCACGCGGCGGCAACGTGGCGACCGCGCACCTCACCCACCTCAACCCGTTCCCGACCAACCTGGGCGAGATCCTGCACCGGTATCCGCGTGTGCTGGTGCCGGAGATGAACATGGGTCAGCTGTCGCGTTTGGTAAGGGCCGAGTTCCTGGTCGACGCCCGGTCGCTGACCAAGATTCAGGGTCTGCCGTTCAAGGCGGCCGAGATCGAAACCGCCATCATGACCATGCTCCAGGAGGGCTTCCGTGACTGACATCGCTGAATCGCCAGGCGGCCCGACGACCACCAAGAAGGACTGGACGAGCGACCAGGAAGTGCGCTGGTGTCCCGGGTGCGGTGACTATTCGATCCTCACCGCGGTGCAGATGCTCATGCCCGAACTCGGCGTGGCCCGCGAGAACACCGTGTTCGTGTCGGGCATCGGCTGCTCCTCGCGGTTCCCGTACTACATGAACACATACGGGATGCATTCCATCCACGGCCGGGCGCCGGCCGTCGCCACCGGGCTGGCGGTGGCTCGCCCCGACCTCGATGTGTGGGTGATCACCGGCGACGGCGATGGTCTCTCCATCGGCGGCAATCACCTCATCCACGCCCTGCGCCGCAACGTCAACCTGACCATCCTGCTCTTCAACAATCAGATCTACGGGCTCACTAAGGGCCAGTACTCGCCGACCAGCGAGCTCGGCAAGGTGACGAAGTCCACGCCGTTCGGTTCGGTCGACCATCCCTTCAACCCCATCAGCCTGGCGCTCGGAGCGGAGGCGACCTTCGTGGCGCGAACCCACGACCTCGACCGCAAGCACATGATGGAGACCTTCCGCCGGGCCCACGCCCACAAGGGCGGTTCCTTCGTTGAGATCTACCAGAACTGCAACGTGTTCAACGACGGCGCCTTCGACGCCATCCTGGCCAAGGAGGCCCGCCCCAGCAATCTGATCCCGCTCGTGCACGGGGAGCCGATTCGTTTTGGGGAAGAAGGGGAAAAGGGCGTGATGCTCACCGGTCAGGGCCGGGCCGCCATCGTCGACGTGGCCGAGGTGGGGGAGGACCGCATCCTGGTTCACGACGAACACCGCGATCAGCCCGGCCTCGCCTTCATGCTCTCCCGGCTCGCCAACGGGCCCTACGAGCCGACGCCGATTGGTGTCTTCCGCGACGTCGAGCGGTCAAACTACGGCGACGAGGTGGCCCAGCAACTGCTCACCGCTCAGGCCCGTCAGGGCCCCGGCGATCTCGCCGCACTGCTCTCCTCCGGTTCCACCTGGACGGTGTAACTACCCTTCAAGTTGGCGGAAGACCAGGCCGGTGCGGGGCTTGGGCCAGAAGAACGTCGTCTTGGGCGGCATCCGCACCCGGTCCTTGCCGGTGGCCGCGATCTGGGCCACGGTCGCGGGGCGGAGCAGGAAGGCCGCGTGCGCCTCGCCCCGGTCGACCGCGCTGGTCGCCAGGTCCCAGCCGTGCTGGAAGACCAGTTCGTGCGCCGGTAGGGCGGCCAACGCGACGTCCAGCCGGCTGCTGTCGAGGTCGTGCGTGGCGGCGGCCCTCAGCTCCGGGCGGGGCCGGAGCAGCCACGTGCCGGCGGCGGTGTAGAGGGCCAGCGTCCCGGCGTCGGTCATCCGGGCCAAGAGGCCGGCGTCGGGGGGATCGGTCCGCTCGAGTTCGAAGTGGGCGCGCACGCCCTCGACCAGATCGAAGCCGTCGGGGAGGCCCGACACCAGACGGTGGATGGCTCGCACCGAGAGTTGGTCGTCGGCCAGTTCGACGATCAGGGCCATGATGAGCCGGGACGCATCCGATCCCGACTCGGACTGGTAGGCCAACGCCGTCTCGTACCGGTGATGCCCGTCGGCAATGACGACAGGAGCGGAGCCGACCAACCCGATGATCTGGCGGATCGAATCGGGGTCGGTGATGCTCCACAGCTCATGCTGGACACCGTCGTCATCGGTGCATCTGGATGTGTCGTCGGGATGGCCGGCTAACGCGGCCAGCCCGGAGGCGAGCGTGAGCCCCCAGATGGGTGAGAGGTTGGCGCGCGTCGCCCGTAGCAGGTCCAGGCGGTCGCTCTTGGGTTTCGGGGTGGTGTGCTCGTGAGGGAGCACGTCGCCCTCGCCGGGGATGGAGACCTCGAGGGCTCCGATCACGCCAGTCGTGGACCGGGGTTGTCCGGCCTCATCGGCGAACGTCATGCGGTAGCCGTAGAACGCGGGCTCATCTTCTTGACGCAGCGCGCCGTGGTCGCGCCATTCCTGCCACAGCCCGGCCGCCACCGTGTACCGATCCCGTCCGTCTTCGTCGCGCGGCAGCTCCACCTTCACCGCGTTGTACGGGCTCCGGCCCTCGAGGTCGGCCTGCTCATCGGGCGAGATCACGTCGTACGGAGGAGCGACGACGTCATCGAGGCGGACTCGATCCTCGTCGTACCGGATGCCAGCGAACGGCGCGAAGCGGGGCACGGTGCATGATAGGCAGCCTTGACTGTGGTGCTCGACCTTGATGGCGTGGTGTGGCTGGCGGATCGAGCCATTCCCGGATCCGCGGGCGCGGTGGCCCGGCTGCGCGCCGATGGCCATCGCGTGCTGTTCCTGACCAACAACTCGAATCCGGCCCTAGCTGCGGTCACGACCAAGCTGGCAGACATGGGCATCCCCGCCGAGCCGGGTGAAGTGCTGTCTTCGGCCGAGACTGCGGCGTCCATGCTCGAACCGGGAACCACTGCCCTGGTCTGCGCCGGGGAGGGGGTGCGGGAAGCGCTGCGCGACCGCGGCGTGGTGGAGGTCACCGACGGCTCTGCTCCAGACGCGGTGATCGTCGGGCTCACCATGGCCTTCGACTACGCCCAACTCCGCTCCGCATCGGTGGCCATCCGCCGGGGAGCGCGGTTCGTGGCCACCAACGACGACGCCACCTACCCGACCGCCGACGGGCCCATCCCCGGATCGGGCTCGTTGGTGGCGGCGGTGTCCGTCGCGTCGGGCCGGTCAGCAGAGATCGCCGGCAAGCCCTATCCGCCAACCGTCGAACGCATTCGGGGGTTGACCGGCGACGACCCGTTGGTGGTGGTCGGCGACCGACCCAACACCGACGGCGTCCTGGCCCGTCGCTTGGGGGCTCGCTTCGCCCTGGTCCTCACAGGGATCACCACGGCCGACGATCTCCCCGTCGACCCGGCGCCCGACCTGGTCGCGCACGACCTCGCCGCCGTGGTCGCCAAGCTGAGTTGACCCCCGGGCCCGCCTCCTGGCCTTGGACAAACTGCCCGTCACTGGCCCCCTGCCGGCTGGGCAAACGGCCCGTTTCTCGCTCTGGCATCGGGTGCCGAGTCTGGCCCCCCTAGCAGACGACCAAAAACGGCCCGCTGGGAGGGCCAGACTCCGCGACGGGTGCCAGAGGACGATTTGTCCCCCCGGGAGTCGGGAGCCCGCCAACGCCGGCGCCGCTCAGTAGCTCACCGGCACCCGGCGGGGCGTGGACCGTGACTTCCAGATCAATCCGACCAGGATCCCGAAGGTGAATCCCCCCACATGGGCCACCCATGCCACCCCCGTGGCCGGGTTCACGAAGAACTGGGACACAAACCAGAAGAGCAACAGGAAAACGGCCCGGATCCGGACGAAGAAGATGGGAAAGATGTACGTGAAGATGGGGGCGTTGGGAAACAGGATGAGATAGGCGCCCATGACTCCGGCGATGGCTCCCGACGCACCTATCAGAGGAACGGTCGAGTTGGGCTGGGACAGGACCTGGGCGGCCGTGGCCACGAGGCCGGCCGCCAGGTAGAAAACCAGATAGGCGACCTTGCCGAAGCGGTCCTCGACGTTGTTGCCGAAGATCCAC
>CAXMLU010000575.1:0-7293 GCA_964194255.1 uncultured bacterium | reverse complement strand
CAGCCGGCGCGCGGGATTCGGCCTGTCTGAACCACAGGCCGGCTCCGATGTGATGGGCATGCGGACCCGCGCCGTCGCCGACGGCGCCGGCGGATGGATCCTCAACGGCACCAAATGCTGGATGTCCGGCGTGGTCCAAGCTGACTGGTACACGGTGTTCGCCAAGACCTCCGCCGACCCCGCTTCGCGCAAGCACGACTCGATCAGCGCCTTCGTCGTGGAACGCGGGTGGGAGGGCGTCGCCGTTGGCTCCACCGATCGCAAGATGGGCGTCCGAGGCGTGGATACGGGCGAACTCCTCCTCACGGATGTTCATGCGCCCGCTAGCAACGTCATCGGCGAGATCGGCGGCTTCCAACTGGCCATGCAGGGTCTCAACTCGATGCGGCCCATCGTGGCGGCTCGGGGCATCGGCCTGGCCGAAGGCGCGCTGATGTATGCCACCGAATACGTGCAGGGGCGCGAGGCGTTTGGTAAGACCATCGCCGACTTTCAGGGCATCCAGTGGGAGATCGCCAAGTTGGCCACCGAGATCGAGGCGGCTCGCCTGCTCACCTACCGGGCGGCGTGGCTGGCCGACCGCGGCTGCTTCACCAAACAATGGGTGCCGTATCTGTCGATGGCGAAGTACTACGCCACCGAGCTGGCCGTGCGGGCATCCAATCTTGCCCTTCAGCTGCTGGGCGCGGCGGGGTACATGAAGGACCACCCCACCGAGCTGTACTACCGCGACGCCAAGCAGCTCACCATCGTCGAGGGCACCACTCAGGTGCAGCTGGGCCTCATCGCGCGCGGCGTGCTCGACCGCGACCTCTGGTGGGACTGACGTCCGTGCCAGAACAGTCATCTGAGCCGGAAGCCTCCTCGGCCGCGAGAGGCCGAGTGTCGCTGGACGACCTCGGCGGCTGGCCGCACGTGCTCGGCCGGCTGATGGCGCGCGCCGACCTGTCCGCCACCGAAGCGTCGGCCGCGCTGGCCGAGATCCTTGATGGCAACGCCACGTCCGCGCAGATTGCCGCCTTCGCCATGGGCCTGCGCATGAAGGGCGAGACGGTCGACGAGATGGCCGCGCTGGTGCGAACCATGTTGGAGTTCGCCGAGCCGGTCGTCGTGCCGTCGTCGCACTCCGGTGCCGACCTCGTCGACACATGCGGTACGGGAGGCGACCGAAGCCACAGCATCAACGTCTCCACCATCGCCGCCTTCGTCGTGGCTGGCGCCGGTGCTCGCGTCGTGAAACACGGCAACCGGGCGGCGACGTCGCGCAGCGGCTCCGCCGACGTTCTGGAGGCGCTCGGTGTGGTCATCGATCTTGGGCCGGACGGCGTCGTTCGCTGCGTCGAAGAGGCAGGGATCGGATTCTGCTTCGCCCCCCGCTATCACGCCGCCTCCCGTCACGCCATTCCGACTCGCCGCGAGCTGGGCGTCTCAACCGTGTTCAACTTCCTCGGCCCCCTCGCCAATCCCGCCCGGCCTCGCCGCCAGCTTGTCGGCGTCAGCGACCCGAACATGGCCCTCAAAGTGGCCGGTGTGCTCCACGCCAACGGTGCTCTGCGCGCTCTGGTGGTTTATGGCCATGACGGCCTGGACGAGCTCACCACCACGACGACCTCGACCGTCGTGGACGTTGATGCTGACGGACACATGTCCACCTACGACATCGATCCGACGTCGCTCGGGCTGACGGGCGCCACCGGCGTCGACCTCCAGGGTGGCGACGCGGCCACGAACGCCGTGTTTGTCGGGCGGGTACTGGCCGGCGCGTCCGGGCCGCATCGCGACATCGTGGTGCTCAACGCGGGCGCGGCACTCGTCGCCGCCGGCCTCGCCGATAACCTCGCCGCCGGCGTCGCTCTGGCCAGCGCGGCCATCGACGACGGGCGCGCGTCCGACGCCTTGGTCCGCCTGGTTCGGGTGTCGCAGGCGGCCGCTAGCGACGCGACTGGCTGACGCGCTCGACTTCGAGCTGGGCCCGCGACGGAGCCGGCTCCAGTTCGCGCAGAGCAGCTTCGAAGGCGTCCAGCCGGACTTCGACCGGGTCGTTCCCGGTGAGGGCGGGCGTCAGGCGAGCCAAGCGGTGGGCGTTGGTGGAGAGGCGCACGGCCAGCTGCTCGACGTCGGTGACGCGCCGATCCAGGTCCCACAGCAGCTGGCGCCGCACGGTGCTTCGGGCCAGGGCGGCCCGGACCAGGTCGACGTCAACGGCCTCGGCGCGTACCCGCACCTCGTTCACCATCGGGGTGAGGGGATGGTGCCTCCCGCCTTTGGCTCCCCTCTCGGCGGGCGTCGTGGCCGCGGCGATGCGGTCGGCTCGCACCAGGCGGCGATGGAGCCGGGCGCATCGGGACGGCCACCACATCCACGACAGCGGAGCGCGGCGGTGCCGGCCGACCCCGTTGCGCCGTCGCAACGACCGGACGGTCAGAGCAGCCGCGGCGACACACAGCAGGAGGAACGTAGCGCCGATCCCCAGGATGACGGCCAGCAACTCGCGGAGCACTACGGCCAATGGTAGTTCCCGCTCCGGCGCTTTGTGCAGCCGCCCGGCGGCCCCGCCCGGCGCCGCCGCTACTCCGCCCCCAGGTCCCACATGGCTTCGAGGTCGCGGCGGCTGTAGGCCTTGAACGCCACGAGGGTACGCGTGTTCGTGATCCCCACCAGCCCGGAGATCCGGCGGGTAACAACCTCGGCCAGTTCGTCGTGGCGTCGCACCCGTACGACCGCCACCAGGTCGGCCTCGCCGGCAACGGAGTACACCTCGGCCACGCCGTCCACATCCGCCAGCTCACCGGCCAGGTCGGCGATCCGGTCAGGCTTGGCGTCGATCAGCACAAAAGCGTGAACCATGCGGCCACGCTACCCAACTCCTAGCGGCGTCTCGGGATCGACTGGGCTCCCGGCTCGAAGCGGGGGAGTCGTGGCAGCGGCCAGGCCAGCCCGCCGTCGCAGTCGATCACGCGGAGGCGGGATGCACGGGCATCGAGCCAGGAAGCGACGCAGGCCAGCTCGTCGACTACGTCGGTGGACACGGGCAAGGTCAACGGCTCCAACGGCGGCCCCGCCGACGGAAACAGCTCCGCCGGCGACGGCGGCGAAGACCCCGACCCAGACGCCGACGACAACGACGCGCACACCAGCCGGCCCTGATCGAGTTGCGCCTGCTCCCCGCCGGGCTCCTCGACGACCAGACGACCGGCCCGCACGAGCGCGTCAAAACGATGCTGGCGATGAAGGGCCCGCGACAGTGCGGCCGCCCGATCACGGAGTTCGGCCGCCTCCTCGAATCGCTGCGTTGCTGCCAGTGCCCGCATCCGCGCCTCGAGCGGGTCGAGCAGCAGTTGTGGCGAGGTGGTCACTCCCCGGACGACGGAGTCGACCACCTGCGCGTATGCGGCGGGACAGACCCCGCCCGCGCATGGGCAGGGGGCCACGCCGAGCTGTGCGGATGTGCAGGGCGCCGGCCTCGGCGTAGAAGGCACCTTCGCCCGGCACCGGCGCAGCGGTACGGCGGTCTCAATGGCTTCGGCCACCAGTCGGGCCGCAGCGACCGAAGGCAGCGGTCCGAGGTAGAGACACCCGTCACCGCTGCGGGCCGCTCGGACGACGGAGAGTCGCGGCCAGCGCTCGCCAAGAGTGAGCTTCACGTACGCGTAGCGTCTCCAGAGCTTGGCCTGCCGGTTGAAGCGGGGAAGCAGCTGGTGAATGAGGCGGACTTCGAGTACCGCCGCTTCGAGCGTTCCGTTGCAGACGACGTGGTCGATGGCCGTCACCTCTCGGAGCAGCTGACCGACCTTGCGCCGCTCGTCGCCGGTGAAGTACGAACGCACCCGACGGCGGAGATCCGTCGCCTTGCCGACGTAGAGGACTCGCCCACCGGAATCGCGGAACAGGTACACGCCGGGCTGGCGGGGCAGCGACGCCACCAGCTTCAACTTGCTGAGCTGTGGGTGGCCGCGCACGGTCGGCAGGGCGAGGAGATCGTCGAGGGCGAGCACGCCCAGCGTCCCCGCTCGTTCGAGCAGTCCGTGCAGGACCTCGCCCGTCGCCCACGCGTCGTCGAGGGCGCGGTGCGTCGGCCGGGTGGCGGTCCGAAAGTGCGTGGCCAGCGTCGACAGCCGGCAGTCAGGTACCTCTTCGCGAATCAGCCGGCGGGCGAGGGCGCACGTGTCCACGAACGAGTTCGCCAGCCGTCCATATCCGGCTCGGGCCAGGGACGCCTGAAGGAACGACAGGTCAAAGCGAACGTTGTGTCCCACGATCACGCTGCCGGCGATGAACTCCAATAGTGTGGGCAGCACGACGTCAATCGGCGGTGCCGGCATCACCATGGCCGAAGTGATCCCGGTGAGGTAGGTGATCGCCGGCGGGATGGGCAGACCAGGATTGACGAGGGTTTGCAGTGTCCCCAAGCACTCGCCACCGCGCAGCTTCACCGCGCCGACTTCGGTGATCTCACACGACTGCGGTGACGTCCCGGTGGTCTCCAGGTCGACCACGACGAAGGTGACGTCCCAGAGCGGCGCACCCAGGTCGTCGAAGGAGCGCTGCACGAAGGACATCGGGGCACCCTAGACGAACATACGTTCGACCCACAAGGGGCGGTACGCTCCCGCGCCGTGATGCGTTACCGCTGCACGGCGTGCGGGAACCTGACCCGCTTCGACGTCACCGTCAGCCGCCGCACCCGCGCGTTCCACCACTACACGGTCGGTGGCGAGCTGGCCATCGAGGAGGAACACGTGCTGTCCGAGGCGGTCGAGGAGGTCGCTTGTCGCTGGTGCGGCCATGGCCGGTCCGTCGAGGCGGTCGCATCGGAAGAGGAGACGCCCGCCGCCGGCAACCAAGAGGAACAGGTCATGTGACCACGCTCTTGCGCCCGGCCTTGGAGCTGGCATGGCTGGTCGCCCGCGTCGGAGTCGACGCCAACCCCCCGATACCAACGCCGCGACCGCTGCGCCACTTGCTGGGGTTTGCAAGGCTTCCCGATCGCGCACTGGCGGCCGTAAAGCAGGTGCTCGACAATGACGAGGAGTTCAGATCGCGCGTCGCCTTGGGGGCTGACGAGGGCGAGCTTGGGCGGGCGTCGTTTCTGTACCTGACTCGTCCCGAAGGCTGGGAGCAGGAGCTCGCTAATGTCGAAGCGGCCGCCGCCGAGGAGGCCAACTCCGCCCTGGACGAGCAGGAGGAGCGCAGCGCTCGCCGCCGGGTGCGCGGCGCGGAACAAGCGGCGCAGCGGGCTGAGCACGCGCTGCGGCAGGCTCGAGCCGACCTCTCGAGGTCCGCCGACGACCTAACCGCTGAACGGCGCGCTCGCCGCGCCGCCGAGGACCTCCTCGCCTCGCTACAGACTCGATTGGCGGCGGTCGAGGGAGAGCGTGACGCGGCGCGGGCCGCCACCCGCGCTGCCAAAGAGGAGGGGAAAGGGGCTCACGACCGCCTCGTCGCTGTCCAGCAGGAACGGGAGCGGCTCCGGCAGGAGATGGTGCATCGAGAGTCGGAAGAGCGGCTTTCCACGCCACCCGCCCCGATCCCCGAACCCAAGGTCGACCTGGAGGTGGTGTCCGATGCGGTTCGCGCCGCGGTACAGGCCGCCCAACGCCTCGACCGGGCGCTCGCCGCGGCGTCGGCGGCGCTCGAGGCCGCGCCCACTGACGCGCCCGCGATGACACCAGCCGGAGGTCCGGTCCGCGCCGATGAGGCGGCGGTCAGATCGATCGCCCGTCTCGCCCGCCGGCAACCCGTAAGGCTCCCGCCCGCCGTTTTCGAGGACTCGGTAGAGGCCGCCGACTACCTAGTCCGCGTGAACGGGATGGCCATCGTCGTGGACGGATACAACGTGTCGTTCCTGGCGTGGCCGCAGCTGCCCGTGGCCGACCAGCGCCGGCGCCTGGTGGATGCTCTGGGCGAACTCGTCGCCCGAACCGGGGCTACGGTGCAGGCGATATTCGACGGCGCCGATGGCAGCGAGGCGCCTCCTTCCAGCTCGGCCCGGCCGTTGGTGCGCACGGCCTTCTCGCCCGCCGGAGTGGACGCCGACGAAGTGATCATCGATTTGGCTGCTTCCCTGCCGGCGGTGCAACCGCTACTGGTTGCGACGAGCGACCGTCGGGTCCAGGACGAGGTGCGCCGCCGGGGCGCCAACGTCATCTCATCCGGGCAGCTTCTGGCCGTTCTCGGCCGGGCGGCGGGAGCGCCGTAGACGGACCTGCCGACGTTGATGTCACACCCTCGGCGCACACTGATCCTATGGCCACGAGCATCACCATCAGCTGCGACGAGTGCGCGCTTCAAGGTACGGCTGCATGCGACGACTGCGTCGTCACGTTCATCTGCGCGCGGGAGGCCGGCGAGGCGATCATCATCGATGCCGAGGAGGCGCGGGCGGTACGCCTGCTCGGACGAGCCGGGCTGGTCCCGGAGCTTCGCCATATCCGGCGGAGCGGATGACCGTGCCGCCCCCGGGTCCATGGACACGCGTGAGCCGAGTGGTACGTTCGCTTGGGTCGGCGCCCGTTCGGGGGCCCTTGTCCAGGAGCGCGAGTGGAGCAGCTCCACCTGGTTGGATCTACGCCCGATCTGAAGGGCCTCATCTTCAGCACTCAGCGTGGGAGCACCTCGGGCGAGTTCTGGGTGTCGGTGGACGACCAGCTGCTCCACCAGATGGAGAGGATCGCGGCCGATCGACGCCGGGGCGGCGCACCAAAGCCCTCCAAGGCCTCGAAGCCTGCATCGCCGAGTCGACTGACGCCGCGGGAGATGCAGGCCAGGCTGCGGGTCGGGCAGACGCTTTCCGAGGTGGCCGAGGAGGCAGGGGTCGACGAGGAGTGGGTGGCCAGGTTCGCTGGCCCGATCCTGGCCGAGCAGGCTCAGGTCGTGACGCGAGCGTTGGCGGCCATACCGACCCGGCCGAAGCTCGGTGCATCCCGATTCCCGCTCGGGCCATCCGTAGCCCGCAACCTGGCCGACCGTGGCATCGTGCCGCCCCAGGACGTCCTGGCCTCGGCGTGGTCCGCGTATCAGGTTGGTGACGGTCGGTGGGGAGTGCGCTTCTCCTATGTGTCCGGAGGCCGGACTCTCGCCGCCGACTGGGACTACGACGCGCATTCGGGCGAAGTCACGGCTCGAGGCCGGATGGCGACCGACCTCGGCTTCGTCGGGCCCGACTCCCGCCGGCCGGCCGTGCGGCCGCCCGACGGGGGCCACGACGACGGCGGCGCCGAGCCGGCCGAGCCCACGGAGCATGTCGATCAACTCCGCCTGCTCCCCACCAGCAAGACGGCGGCCACGGCGGGG
>CAXMLU010000574.1:0-2099 GCA_964194255.1 uncultured bacterium | reverse complement strand
AGGCCCGGCTGCGACCGATGCGCGGCCTTAAACGGGCCCGATCTGGCCGGGTCATCGTGGCCGGACATGCCTTCGTGCAAAATGTCCGCCGAGGCCACTACGAGCTTGGTGTGGACGTGTCCGCCACCTGTCGCGTCGGGGTTGCCTTCGCTGAGCTGACCCGCGCCATCTAGAAGAACGACGATCCTGGCATCCACATGTCCCCAACACGACACGCAACAGCGCCCTCATATTTCCAGGTGGGATAGAAAAGGCTGGACGGGGGCCTTGACCGCTCAGCGTCTTTGGGCTGGTCGGAGCTCCGTACACAGTGACCGGGCGGATAGACATTGCGCTCGGTTACCGCCGGCGGCGATCCTGGCCGCCATGCCAGTGCCTCTATGCGCGCCGATCCCACCTCGATGGCGGTGGCGGCGGAGATCGGACGTGTTCCTTGAACCCTTCGGCAGCGGATACGTAGAGCGGGCTGCGCCGTCCGCACAGGCAGCGCCACCCCAGCCGTTAGGTGAACTATCTCAGGTGAAGGGCCAGGATGTCGCCACCTGAGCGCGGGAGCAGGTCTGCGCTTGTGTGAGCGTCGCCGTCGCCGACGCAGGCTCCGTGTCAGACCGCATGGAGTGGACCTCCGGTAACGTGGATTCGTGTTCGATCCGGTGGTCTTCGCCCTCAGTGACATGGTCGAAGCCAGTACAGCGCTGCGCCTCTGCGGTAAGGGGGCCACCAACATGGAGCAGGTGGCCGGCGCCGCAGTGCAGTACCTGTATGACAACTTGGTTGATAAGCGATCTGGGCAGCGTTCCTGCGCACTGGTTCGGTTCTACAAGACTCAGCCGTACGAGGCGCTGCCGCGGTCCCTGCAGGACGCGGCTCGAGCCGCGGCCGATGACCATCGAGTCTGGACCGGCGTGAACTGCCTCACCCTTTTGGCGACCGCGGGAGACAACGCGGAATGGAACGATCGGAATGCTTCGCGTGCCCATCGGGCCATACCGCTGCGGAGCGTGGCAGCGTTGGAGCGCCTGCCAATGGTTTCCCAGTTGGTCCGACAACTCGGTGTGGACCCAGTTCAAGTGGTGCGACCGGATTCGGCACTGTTCACCGAGTTCGACCAGCGGGCCTACAACGTTTTTCACGTGCCCCGCGCGTTGGGTAGCCGGCATGTGCCAGCGCAGGACGACTTCGTGCTCCGCTACGGTATTGCATCCGCCCTGGGCTTCGGCGGGGTGCTCCCGTCGGGGGCGTTGTTCGCCATCATCATGTTCTCGCGGGTGGCCATCCCGCGCGAGACGGCTGAGCGATTTTCGACACTAGCCATCAGTCTGAAGCTTGCGATCCTGCCCTTTGACGGCGGACAGATCTTCGCCGGCGATCTCGCCGTCGACAACGACCGCCCAGCAATGGACCAAGACCCCGCCAAGCTGCGCTCACAGGTGGCGGCACTCAGCCAGCTGGTGGAGGTCAGGGAGGCTTCAGTGTTGCGCCAAGCCAACCGCCTCGAGGCAGCCTTGACCGAGGCGGAGGATCGGGCCTCCGAACTGGCCGTCGCCCAAGAGGCGCTGACCCAGAGCGAAGCCCGCAAGGGAGCGGTCATCGACTCGGCTCTGGACGCCATCGTCACCATGGACCACAGCGGCGCCATCATCGAGTTCAACCCGGCAGCCGAGCGCACCTTCGGCTACCAGCGCCACGAGGTACTGGGCCGGCCGCTAGCGGAAGTGCTTGTACCCGCCAGTCTCCGTGACCGACACAAACGGGGCGTCGAGGACTATCTCCGCACCGGGGTCGGGCCGATCCTAGGTCGGCGCATCGAGCTGACCGCTATGCGGGCCGGCGGCGACGAATTTCCGGTCGAGTTAACCGTGGCGCCGGTCACGGTTCCGGATTCGCAACCAGCCTTCACGGGGTTCATCCGGGACATCACCGCACGCCAAGCCGCCGAGCGCGCCCTACGAGACACCCGGCAACGGGCCCTTCGGATCGCCCGCACCCTGCAGGACAGCCTCTTGCCCCCGGCGCTGCCCTCCATCGCCGGCGTCGAGCTTGGCTCGTGCTATCACCCAGCCGGCGACGGCAGCACCGTCGGCGGCGACTTCTACGAC
>CAXMLU010000573.1:0-2410 GCA_964194255.1 uncultured bacterium | reverse complement strand
CTCGCCGAGCCACATCGGACTCGACCCGGTTTGGGCCCGCGCCCAGGAGGCCGGCGTGCCCGTCGTGTTTCATGTGGGTGGCGGGGGCCAGCTGCTCAACCCGGCCTACTTCGAGAACGGCCTTCCGCCCGTGCCGGACTTTCATGGCGGCGCGGAGAACTTCAGGTCGGTCGACTACATGGCCATCCCCTACCCGCCCATGCAGACGCTGGCCACGCTGATCATCGACGGCGTGCTCGACCGCTTTCCTCACCTCAAGATCGGCGTGATCGAGCAGGGCGCATCGTGGCTGCCTGGTCTGATGCGAACGCTCGACTCCGCTGGACAAGCCTTCGCCAAGAACGAGGAACGACTGCGCAACCTGGCTCTTCAACCAAGCGAATACATCCGTCGCCAAGTGCGGGTCACCCCGTATCCCCATGAGGACGCCGGATGGGTGATCGAGCAGGCCGGCGAGGAGGTCTGCATGTTCTCGTCGGACTATCCCCACGTCGAGGGGGGCCGCAACCCTATTGCCCGATTCGAGCGCAGCCTGGAGGGACTCGGCGAAGAAGCCCACGAGCGCTTCTACTGCGACAACTTCGTCGACCTCATGGGCCATGCGTTGCTCGGCCGAATCTGAGAAAGCGACTGTGACACATGGCACGGCGACCCGCCCGACCACACCAGGCTGCGAGGCCTGGTCAGCAAGGCTTTCACCCCAAGGATGGTCGAGCGGCTTCGTCCCCGCGCCGAGGAGTTGGTCACGTCTCTCCTCTCGGCCGTCGATGGTGCGCCGACGATGGACGTGATTGAAGATCTGGCCTATCCCCTGCCGGTCGCCATCATCAGCGAGCTGCTGGGCGTACCCGTAGAGGATCACGTCACCTTCCGAACCTGGTCGAAGGCTCTCGCTCGAGGCCTCGACCCCGACTTCGTGCTGCCGCCCGAAGCGGTGGCGGCGCGCGATGAGGCCCTCGGACAGTTTCAGGACTACTTCCGCTCACTCATCGCCCGCCGCCGGTCGGAACCCCAGGCCGATCTGCTCAGCGCGCTGATCGCGGCTGAAGAGGATGGGTCCCGGCTGAACGAGGGGGAGCTGCTCGGCACGCTTGTCCTCCTGCTGGTGGCCGGACACGAGACCACGGTCAATCTCATCGGCAACGGCACCTTGGCCCTTCTGCGCCACCGCTCAGAGTTGGAGCGGCTCCAGAACGATGCGGCGCTCGGCCGTTCGGCCATCGAGGAGCTCCTTCGCTATGACTCGCCCGTTCAGATGACTCTCCGTGTGGCCCTGACCGACATGGAAATCGGCGGGGTCATCGTGCCGCAGGGGCAGGCGGCCATCTTGCTGCTCGGATCGGCCAACCGGGATCCGCGCCAGTTCGTCCATCCCGACCGGCTGGACCTCGGGCGCGCCGAGAACCGGCATTTGGCTTTCGGCTTCGGCATCCACCATTGCATCGGAGCGCCGTTGGCTCGGGTCGAGACGACTGCCGCCCTGATCGAGCTGGTCCGCCGCTTCCCTCGGCTCGAGCTGGCCGTCAATGAGCCGCCTCGCACCGACCAACTGGTGCTTCGGGGCCTGCTGTCGCTACCTGTCGCGATCTCCTGACGCGGTCGGCGTACGGTGGCGGCATGGAGATTGAAGTGATCGTCGAGATTCCCCGGGGATCGCGAAACAAATACGAGATGGACCATGACACCGGTCTCATCTGGCTCGACCGCATGCTTTTCACCGCCACCCAATACCCCGCCGACTACGGATTCGTCGCGGGCACGTTGGGAGAGGACGGCGATCCGCTCGACGCGCTCTTGCTGGGTGAGCCGACCTTTCCTGGCTGTCATGTCCTGGCCAGACCGGTTGCCGTCTTCCACATGACCGACGAGAAGGGCCCTGACGAGAAGCTGCTGTGCGTTCCTGGCAAAGATCCGCGCTGGGCCGCGATCGACGACGCCGGCGACCTCAACCCCCATCTCCTGCGCGAGATCGGGCACTTCTTCGAGGTGTACAAGGAACTGGAGCCCAAGAAGGGGACAGATGTCGGAGGATGGTCGGGGCGAGAGATCGCTGAGTCCATCGTCGAAGACGCCCGCCGTCGGGCCCACGCCTGACGCTGACTATCATCGTCGGCTCAGCTTGGGACCTGCTGAGAAACCAGAGGTGACCTCTTCTTGCCGTCCGCCCGTCCTTTCCTTGTCGGCGTCGCCCTGTGTCTGCTCGTCCCTCTGTCCGGGACCCACCCCGCGTTCGCATCCAAGCCCCCCACGCCGCCCCCTCCCCCGCCCACGCCCGGGTATTGGCTTGTCGCCTCGGACGGTGGCATCTTCACCTTTGCATCGCCCTACGACGGATCCACCGGCTCGCTCACGCTGAACAAGCCCATCGTGGGCATGGCGACCAGCCCTGACGGTGGCGGGTACTGGCTGG
>CAXMLU010000572.1:0-5270 GCA_964194255.1 uncultured bacterium | reverse complement strand
GTGGATCTGGTAGAGGTCGATCCAGTCGGTATCGAGGCGGCGCAGGCTGGCTTCCACTTCGCGCCGAATCCATCGACGGGAGTTGCCCCGCATGTTCGGATCCGAGCCCATGGGGGAGTGGACCTTCGTCGCCAGCACCACGTTGTCCCGCCGTCCCCCGGCTAGCGCTTTGCCGACGATGGTCTCGGACTCGCCCGCGCTGTAGACGTCGGCGGTGTCGATGAAGTTGATGCCCGCGTCAAGGGCGGTGTGAGTGATGCGGACACAGTCATCATGGTCACGATTGCCCCACGCCCCGAACATCATGGCTCCCAGGCAAAGGGGACTGACTTGTATGCCGGTGCGGCCGAGAGTGCGGAGGTCCATGGCCGTCGAGCCTACGAGGCGGGGCGGAGATCGGCCAGCGTCAGGTCCGCTCGGCCCGAGCCAGCTCGTAGTAGGCCAGGCCCTCCCGCGTGGAGCGGGTCACCTCGCCGAGAAGGCGGAGGTGCTCGAGGTGGGCGTACGTTTCGCTCTCGGCCATGGCCCCCCAATGGGCCTGACGGAAAAGCTCATGCGACAGTGCCTCGACGGAGGCCGGCCCGAGCCCGCCCACCGCTTCCTGAAGGACGGCGATGCGCTCTTCGTGGTGCTTCTTGATGGCCGCCACCCGGCCGGGTACGTCTGCGAAGGGGTGCCCGTGGGCGGGAAGGGCGCGTTTCACATTCGGCAGCGCGGCGACACGGTCGAGGGAGGCAAAGAACGCCTTCAGCGGGTCCCGCCCTCCACCCTGGCCGGCGATGTGCGGTGTGATCGAAGGAAGGACGTGGTCGCCGGCGAGGAGTAGTCCCTCCTCCGGGTCGTGGAGGCACAGATGATCCAGGGTGTGTCCGGGCGTGTGGATGGCGGTCCAGTCCCGTCCGGCCAGGCGGATCACCTCGCCGTGCCGAACCCGGCCGGTGGGCTTGGCCTCCACGTACGAGCTGAACAGTCCCCGTCGCATGGCCCGTAGCTGGAGGCGCCGGATCAGCGGGGGGCGAAAGGACGGCCGGCCCCAAGGGCTCACGGGTGACCATTGGCTGAGGGCGAGATCCTCGACTTCGACGTCGTCACCGAGGTCCACGCACGGATCCTCGACGCGCGTCTGGAATGGTGTGCGGAACGCGGCGTGCGCCACCAGCCTGCCCCCCGACTCCTTGGCCAGGCGGCCGGAGCCACCAAAGTGGTCGGGGTGCGAGTGGGTCACGATGACCGTGTGGATTCGCCGCAGCGGGATGCCCGCCGTGCGGAGCCGTTGCTTGAGAGCTTTCCAGGAGGCCGGACCCGGCAGTCCCGGGTCGACGATGGCGGCGCCTTCCTTGTCGATCAGGGCATACGTGTTGACGTGGCCTAGGCCAGGAAGCGAGATGGGAAGCTGCATGCGCAGCACCCCTGGGCCGACCTCCGCCACGTCGTCCGTGGCCGCTTCCTGTTCCTGTTTCTGGGGTCGGGTCATCGCTCGAATCCTACTTGACCGTCCGGTCAAGTCGCACTGCCACGCGATCGAGGGAAGCGATCCGATCGCGGGAGCGGCGAGACTGGTGGCTAGACCCGAACGAGAAGGGAGCGCCAACGTGAGCGATAAAGAGAGGAGCTCACGCGCCAAGGTTGGCCGGACTATTTCGAGACGGCGACCAAGGAGACCGAGGGCTTTGACGTCACCATCGAGCTCATGGGGTCGGACCTGGGAGATCAGGTCGAGGCCGAGAAGCTCCCTCACACGTACCTCGCCTATGACAACAAAGATGACGTCTTCATCGCCGCCGTCGGCGGTCGCGACCGGTGCTTCCCGGTCCTGCGCCACATGATCGAGCACCCCCAACAGATCCTCGCCGACACCCTGAGCGCCCAGATACCGTGGGCGATCGAAATGGTCGGGTCCTATGGCGACCAGACCATCTTGACCCTGCACCCCCATCCTGCCCTTCTCCCACCGTGCTAAGCGACGATCTCCCGGAGACTCGGAGGGAAGGCGCCCATGGCGTCGTCCACAGAGAGGCGATGGCCAGCGCGCAGTACGTCGTCGGGCACCCACTCAGGGAAGGCGAGTTCGTACACGCGGTGCGCGCCCGAGGTCGTGTGCTCCTCTTGAACCAAGGCCAGGTTCTTGGCCGGGAAGCGATCGGCCAGCCGAACGACCGCGGGCCACAGCCGTCGATGGACGAAGGTCACCTTGCCGTTGAGCAGTCTCAGCCGTACGACATCGGGTGACGAAGCCAACGCGTTGAGCGCGGCGAAGATCTCATGGCTGGCCGGGTGGCCCCACCAACTCCCCCGAATGGGTTCGCCGGCCATGAGCTCGGCGACGTTCGGAACGGGTCCCCGGGCGGACTGCAGGAGCATCCCGTACTCGAGCAACGCATCCATGACGTTGGACACCGGTTCACAATGCCCGATGCGGCGCGCGCTCTGCTAGGAACAGCGATCATGCGAATCTCGATCAACGGCTCGGCTGCGATGGTCATGCCATCGGTGCCCAACGCGCTGGCCGATCTCAGGGCGACCAAGGCCGAGGGGTTTTCCGGCTACTGGTTGGCCCAGGTGGGGCTCTGCGACGCGCTCACGGTCTTTGCCGCGGCCGGGTCCGACACCGCCGGCATCGAGGTCGGCACCGCCGTCATTCCGACGTTCCCGCGTCACCCTCACGCCTTGGCGACCCAGGCGCTGACCACTCAGGCTGCCATCAACGGAAGCCTCATCCTCGGAATCGGTCTGTCGCACCAACCGTCGGTCGAGGGTCATTGGAAGATGAAATGGGAACGGCCGGTTCGCCACATGACCGACTACCTCGATGTGCTGCTGCCTCTCCTGTCGTCAGGACGGGCCAGTCATACCGGAGAGATTTGGAGCGCGGAGATCGCCGCCGCCCGGCCCACCGACAGGACACCATCGGTCATGCTGGCGGCCCTCGGGCCGCAGATGCTGGACATCGCCGGGCGCCGCACAGACGGAACGATTCTCTGGCTGGTCGGTCCCCGCACCATCTCGGAGCACATCGCGCCCCGCATCAACGAAGCGGCCGCAGCGGCAGACCGTCCGGCGCCTCGGGTGGTGTGCAGCCTCCCCGTGTGCGTGACCGACGATGAGCCCGCGGCCCGCAGCTTGATCGGCCAATTCCTCAACGGCTATCAGGACCTCCCCAGCTATCGGGCCATGCTCGACCGGGAGGGAGCTGAGGGGCCGGCCGACGTGGCTATTGTCGGCACCGAGGCGAAGGTCCACGCCGCCCTCGACGGTCTCGAACGCGCCGGTACGACTGACTTCGCCGGCCTGCCGATGAGCCTCGACCCCGGGCTCGTCGCCAGAACCCGCGCCTGCCTGGTCGACTGGGCCGACCCCGCTCCGGTGGTGGCGGCCCCGTGATTGCGTAGCCGGCCGATAGTGCGCAGTATCGACCTAGCTGCGGTGGCACAAATCACCTTCTGGTGATTCGCTAGCCGGGCCAGCCGGCCAAATGTCCGCCTGGTGCGGTGCCGCCTGGCCCAGCCCGCCGCCGCGGCCGAGTTGGCCGACTAATTGATGCTGGCCGGTCGGCTCTCCAGGAGGGGAAAGGGCGCGGTGGTCCAGTTCGCGTTGCCGCCCAGGCTCGGGTGACGGCTCATCGACGCCCACCGGCGGTGACAACCGGCGCAGAGATGGCTGGTGCTGGCATCGGGGCTGGACAGGTCGACCACCATCAGCAGGTCGTCGCCGCACGACCAACACGTCGTCATCATCACGCCACTTCCCATGAGCTCGTACACGGTTTGTACGGTATGAGCATTCGCCGGACGTCGCTATGGCCTACTTGGGCCAAATTGCGTGAATGTCGGTAACTAGGCAGTGCGTCTACCGCCGGTAGGCTCGTCGGTGTGAAAATCAGCACCACGCTCAACTATGCGGGCGACTACACCCAGGCGGGCGAGCAGGTCGTTGCCCTCGAGAAGGCCGGAGTGGACATCGTTTGGGTGGCCGAGGCCTATGGCTTCGACGGACCGAGTTTCATGGGCTACCTGGCCGCCAAGACCGAGCGCGTCCAGATCGGCGCGGGGATCTTGCCCATCTTTACCCGTACACCGGCGCTGATCGCCCAGACCGCCGCCGGCGTTGACGCCCTTTCGGATGGCCGCTGCATTCTGGGCCTTGGTGCCTCCGGACCGCAGGTCATCGAAGGCTGGCACGGGGTGGCTTACGACCGGCCGATCGAGCGCACCCGCGAGATCATCGACATCTGCCGGCGGGTGTGGCGGCGAGAGGTCCTGACCAACGACGGTCTGTATCCCATTCCCCTCCCGGAGGGTCAGGGTACCGGGATGGGCAAGCCGCTGAAGATGATCACGCATCCGGTGCGGGACCGCATACCCATCTATGTGGCGTCTCTCGGGCCGAAGAACGTCCGGGTCACTGCCGAGATTGCCGACGGCTGGTTGCCGTTGTTCTTCATCCCCGAGAAGGCCAAGCAGGTGTGGGGGGACTCCCTGGCCAAGGGCACCGCCGGCCGGGCGGCCGATCTTGGACCACTCGATGTGTGTGCCGGGGGCATCGTGGCCATCGGCGACGGACTTGAGCATCTTCGCGACCTCGGCCGGCCGATGACCGCGCTTTATGTCGGGGGAATGGGGGCGCGTGGGCAGAACTTCTACAACGCCCTCGCCCGCCGATACGGCTACGAAGCCGAGGCCGAGCAGATCCAGGAGCTGTACTTGAGCGGCAAGAAGCAGGAGGCGGCCGCGGCCGTCCCGGCCGAGCTCTTGGAGCTCACCTCGCTGGTCGGCCCACCCGGCTATGTGAAGGACCGGCTCGCCGCCTACCGCGAAGCGGGCGTCACCGTTCTCAACGTCACTCCGATCGGGTCCGACCCAGCCAAGATCGTTGAGCAGCTGAAGGAATGGACCGCCTGAGCGGACCTCTTACCTCGGAGTGATGGGATTCGAAGGCGCCGAGGCCGGCCCCGGTCCGACGCTGTTGACCGCCACGACCGTGAACGTATAGGTGGTGTGGGCCGTGAGGCCGCTCACCGTGGCGGTCAGCGGGCCGCTGGTCCAGGTGGCCTGCTTCCCTCCGGGGGAGGAGGTGACGACATAGCTGGTGATGGTGCTGCCACCGTTGCTGGTTGGCGCCGACCACGTCACTACGCCATGTTGCCCGGCGGCCGGTTTGGCGGACACCGACAGAGGAGGCCCAGGCACCGTGGTCGCCGATGGCGTGACGGAGTTGGAAGGCGAGGACGGAAGACTGTTGCCCGCGCTGTTGTGGGCGGTGACGGTGAACGT
>CAXMLU010000571.1:0-2094 GCA_964194255.1 uncultured bacterium | reverse complement strand
CCGCCGCAACGGCGGGCCAGACGGAGACGGCGGAACTTCGAGGAGCTCGAAGCACAGGAGCTGACCCGCTATACGCCTTCCAATGCCCCTGTACCCGAGGACGAGGTCATCATCGAGCGCGGCTCCACCGCCCAAGAGGTCGGGCCCAAGCTCAACCGTTCGGCGGCGGACGTGGTCCGCTTCCTCCTCCAGCAGGGCGAGATGGTCACGGCCACCATGTCTCTGGCCGACGACAGCATCGAGTTGTTCGCGGCCGAGATCGGCGCCACCGTTCGCCTCGTCGATGCGGGCGAGGAGAAGGAAGCCGAGCTGCAGGCCAAATACTTTGACGACATCGAAGACGAGGACGAGGGCAGCCTCCGCCCCCGGCCCCCGGTGATCACCGTCATGGGCCATGTCGACCACGGCAAGACCTTGTTGCTCGATCGCATCCGATCCACGAACGTCGTGGCCGGCGAAGCCGGTGGCATCACGCAGCACATTGGCGCCTATCAAGTCGAGCACGACGGCCGCCTGATCACCTTCATCGACACTCCGGGCCACGAGGCATTCACCGCCATGCGAGCGCGGGGGGCGGAGGTTACCGACATCGTCGTGCTGGTCGTCGCCGCCGACGACGGCGTGATGCCGCAGACGATTGAGGCCTTGAACCACGCCAAGGCCGCCGAGGTACCCATCGTGGTCACAATCAACAAGGTCGATCGCGAGAACGCCGACCCCAACCGGGTCAAGCAGCAGCTGTCCGATCAGGGTCTGGTACCTGAGGAGTGGGGCGGCGACACGATCATGGTGGAGGTGTCCGCCCTCCAGAACCTCGGTGTCGACGACCTCCTGGAGCAGTTGCTGGTGGTCACCGAGGTCGAGGAGCTGACTGCCAACCCGGAAGGCCGGGCCCGGGGAGTCGTGCTGGAGGCCAACCTGGACACGGGTCGCGGCCCAGTGGCCACCGTCATCGTCGAAGCCGGAACGCTCCGGGTCGGGGATCCGATCGTGGCCGGTGCTGCCTGGGGTCGCGTGCGAGCGCTGATCGACGACCACGGGGACAACATCAAAGAAGCCCCACCGTCCACACCCGTGCAGGTGCTCGGCTTCAACGAGGTGCCCGCGGCGGGCGACGAGTTCCGGGTCACCGTGAACGACCGCACCGCTCGCGACATTGCTGAGCTTCGCGAACAGCGCTACCGGTCGGCTGATCAGCGCAAGACATCGTCGGCGACCGGCTCGGGAGCGAAGCTCGAGGACATCTTCGAGCAGATCCAGCGGGGCGAGACAGCGACGCTAAACCTGGTCCTGAAAGCGGACGTCCAAGGTTCACTCGAAGCCGTGACCGAGAGCCTGCGCAAGCTCGAGCGCGACGAAGTGAAGTTGGCATTCGTCCACCGCGCCGTGGGCGGCATCACCGAGAACGACGTTCAGCTGGCCGCCGCGTCCAACGCCACCATCCTTGGCTTCAATGTTCGGCCCGACCGCAAGGCGAGGGATCTGGCCGAGGCCCACGACGTCGAGGTCCGCACGTACGAGATCATCTACAAGCTGATCGAAGACATAGAAGCCGCCATGGTCGGCATGCTCACCCCCGAAGTCGAAGAGGTGATCACCGGCGAAGCCGAGGTCAGGGAAGTCTTCCGGGTACCCCGGGTCGGCGCCGTGGCCGGTTGTTACGTGCTCTCCGGCGTCATCACCCGGGGTTCGAAGGTTCGCTTCCTCCGCGATGGCGTCATCATCTGGAAGGGGGCCATCACGTCGCTGCGCCGGTTCAAGGACGATGTTCGCGAAGTGGCCGCCGGCTTCGAGTGCGGTATTGGACTGTCCAACAACCAGGACCTGCGCTCCGGAGACCTCATCGAGACGTACGAGGAGCGGGAAATCCCACGGACGTAGTGGCCCTTGAGGTAGAGCTCCACTTGCCGAACTGCCATTCGCTCAAGGAGAAGCGGGCCGTGATCCGCCCGATTCTCGAAGGGGCCCGCCGCCGCTACCAGGTCGCGGCCGCCGAGGTGGGCTATCAGGAGAAGTGGCAGCGAGCCCTGCTGGGTATGGCCTGCGTGTCAGGTCAGGCGGGTCACGCCCACGAGGTCTTGGACAACGTAGAGC
>CAXMLU010000570.1:0-3512 GCA_964194255.1 uncultured bacterium | reverse complement strand
CAACCCCAGGCTGGCCGCCGCCGCCGGCAGCGCCGCCCGGGCCAACTGCGCCGCCCGCCGGCGCGACGGCGCCGCCGCCGGGAGCAGGACCGATCTGGGGCCTGCCGCCCATCGTGCCGCCGGTGTGGGGGCCTCCGCCGGCAGACGCGCCCCCGACCGTCGCCGACGCGCCTCCCGATGTCGCCGACGAGCCCGTCGTTGATCCAGAGCCGGCGGCGCCGGCGGGCTGGACCGTCCCTCAGGCGAAACCGGTGCCGCCGGCGCGGGCGGCGCCGCCGGCGCGGCCAGATCCTGACGACCGGCCTCCGGCCGACGCCTGAGCGCTACATCGCCCCGCTACTGGCCGCCGCCTCCGGTCCGGCCTGGGCCCTCGGTGGAGTGATGGCGGGCGCGGCGTCGGGGGCGGCCAGTCCGAGCTGACTGCGGAGCTCGGACAGACGGGACTTGGCTTCCGTATTCAGCTGCGCCTGCTCGACTTCGAGCATCCGGCTCTCGACCGTTTGGCCTTGCAGCTCCGCCGAACCCAGCGCCCTCGCGTAGCGGGCCTCGATCTTGGTGCGCACCTCGTCGAAGGTGGGCACGTCCTGGCCGACCGCCTCTGACAGGCTGGCCATCGCCCGGTTCATCTGCTCCTGCATCTTGGCCTGATCCAGTTGAGACAACAGCTTTTGCCGTTCGGCCAGCTTCTTCTGCAGGGCGGCCGAGTTCTGCTGCACTGCAGACTTGGCCTGGTCGGCGGCCTGAGTGGACTGCAGGTGCAGCGTCTTGAGTGACTGGACTTCCTTCTCCACCGACACCAACTGATTGGCAAAGGACTCGGCCGCTCCGTTGTACTCCTTGGCCTTGACCTCGTCGCCTCGCTTGGTGGCATCGTCGGCCATGAGCAGCGCTTGGCGGGTCAGACCGTTGGTCCTCTCCAAGTTTTCCATGGCCCGGTTCAGCCGCATCTCCGTCTGCTTCTGATTGGCGATCACGTTGGCGGCCTGCTCCGTCAGCCGCCGGTGCTGGTCCTGGGCTTCCGTGATCGCCTGCTCGAGCTGGATCTTTGGATCGGCGAGCTCATTAAATTTTCCGGAGAACATCGCCGTCATGTACCGGCCCATGCGCCTGAGAAGCTTGAACATGAGTGGGATGCTAGGCCCACGCAGCTGCGGGCGCGGCGGCGCGCGGCATCACGTGACCAACGTCACGTGGGCGTGTCCCCGGGGATAGTCCCCGTCGCGGCCGTCCCGGCCACTCGTTCGGCCTCGTCCAAGCCTTGACGGAGGGCGTCCAGCTCGATAACCGCCGTGTCGACCTGCCCCTCCAGGCGGGTCAGATCGACGTCGGCGGACTCGGAAAGGGCCAACTCGACGGCCTGCGCGACAGCCTCGCCGAGCTGGGCGTTGAGCAGCCGCAGCTTGTCGCCGGCCTCGGTGGCCACCTGGTGCAGCCGTTCGGCCGTGCTCAGCTGCGCTTGCACGGCGGCCATGGTGCGGTGCAGACCGGCCAGCGCGGCCGAATCGGCAGCCTCCATCTTTGCCAGATGTGCCCATTCCTGCTTGAGAGCAGCCAGCTGCCGGGTGGTGGCGGCTACATCGAGGGCCGCGACCGCCTTGTCGAGCGACTCGCCTTTCCGGGCCACGTCCCAGGACCGGTGCACTCCGTCGTCGATGCGGTGGCCGATCGTCACCATCTTGTCGCGGAGCGGACCAGGCTCCCGCTGGCTGACGGTTGCCGCGAACCGTTCGCCCAACGTGACTGCCGCCAGCACGAACTGCCGCCAGGGCTCGGCCAGCGTGTACGGAAGAATGCGTTCGTCGGGGACACGGGGCCGGAACAGGGCGGCCACGCCGACCCGGCTCAGCCAACACAACCCGCCCACCGCCGCGGCCGCCAGCAGAGGAGCGCCCGCCACCACGGCCACTCCGGCGCCGGCGCCAGCCAGTATGAATGCGGACGGCGATAGCGCCGCCCTTCTGACTCTCGCCGGCCCGGTGGTCCTGGCTAACTCCTGACCGGTCACGGCCCCACGCTAGAGGAGTGGGATTCCTATCCGATATCGGCGGGCAAGAGCTCGCAGAGCTGTTCGTCGGTGGGCTCGGTGAGTCTCACGACGCGACTGGCCTGGCGGGCGACCGCCGATTCGAACAGGTTGCGGGCCAGGCGGGCGTTGCCGAAGCCCTTGTCGCGTGGCTGTGCGTCAAAGAAGGCGCGCATCGTCGCGGCCGCTTCCATCGAGCAGCGGTACGAGCTGTCCCGGCACATCCCGTCGAAGATGGCGACCAGTTCGTCAGTCGTGTAATCGGGGAAAAGGATGGTTCGGGTAAAACGGGAGCGCAGTCCCGGATTGGAGTTGAGGAATTCCCCCATCTCGTCCGGGTAGCCGGCGGCAATGACCACCACATCGTCTCGCCGGTCTTCCATCAGCTTGACCAACGTGTCGACGGCCTCGTGACCGAAGTCGCCGGCCTGACCTCGCACGAGCGCGTAGGCCTCGTCGATGAGGAGGACCCCGCCGCTGGCCCGGGTGAACACTTCGGCCACGCGGATTGCGGTCTGGCCGACGAACCCGGCGACCAACCCAGCCCGGTCCGTCTCCACCAGGTGACCCTTCTTCACCACCTCGAGCGATCGGTAGATCTGCGCGACGAGCCGGGCGACCGTCGTCTTGCCTGTCCCCGGGTTGCCCGTGAACACCAGATGGTGGCTGGTCTCCGCCACCCGGAGCCCGTGCTTGCGCCGAAGGGCCTGGACGGCCAGGAGATCGGCCACCTGGTGGACCTCGGCTTTGACCGCCGCCAGTCCCACCAGACCATCCAGCTCGGCCAGCAGCGCGGCGACGGGCACGGCCGGCTCGACCGGAGGGACGGGAGGGACCGGAGGGACCGGAGCCGGTTCACCGGCCATCACCGACGGGGCCGCCGTCGCCGGCGCCGCAGTCGCGGCCGGCGCGGCCGAGACCGCGCCGATCGGTTGGCCGGTCCACGGATTCGTCAGACCGGCGCCGGCCATGGCTTCGAGCAGCGTGGAACGGAAGCGGTCAAGGGCACCGAGCTTCATGCCTGTCTCGATGTCGAGAGCACACACGGCGTGGGCCAGGTGCATGGCGTTGTCGTAGTAATGCCAGGCCTCGACGGTCCGGTCCCGCGCATCCGCTTCACACAGCAAAACGAAGAGCGGGGACGGCGACTCCAGCCAGGTGCGTTTGCCGGCCACCACGCCCGACCGGCGGAGGTCGCTCGGGGTGGAGTGGCGGAGATCCGTGTCCATCCGTCCGGCAAAGGCGCCGATGAGCGCCCGCAGCTCGTCGTCGGTGTGGTTGCCGTCGGCGTCGATGAAGGCGGAGACGAGGTTGAGGGCCTCGAGCGCGACGTCGGACTCGAGGTCGGCCACCGGAGATCCGGGGACCCGGCGAGCGAGGCCGAGGACGGCGGGAGTGACGCCTTCGATGAACCGCTCGACGGCGTCGTCGAGCACCCCAGTCATTCGGGCGGCTGAGGCTCCCGCCACATGGCCCAAACCGGCGGCCC
>CAXMLU010000569.1:0-5799 GCA_964194255.1 uncultured bacterium | reverse complement strand
CGGAGATGTGTATAAGAGACGGAGCCGATGCCGAGCGGCTCTTCGTCGACGCGGCCACATCGCTCGGCCGCATTGACGGCGTAGTCGACATCGTCGGTATGGCCCGATACGCCAGCCTGGTCGACATCGATGATGAGAACTGGAACTGGCACCACGACATCGTCCTGCGGCATGCCTACTTGGCTATGCAACTCGGGGGACGGGCCATGTCGCGGACAGGCGGCGGGGCCATGGTGTTCGTCGCCTCAGTGTCGGGGATCACCAGCGCGCCGCTTCACGCTGCGTACGGCGCGGCCAAGGCGGGTTTGATCGGCCTGGTGAAATCGGCCGCGGTGGAGCTCGGTCCCAGTGGCATCCGCGTGAACGCGGTGGCGCCGGGGGTGGTGTGGACGCCACGAGTGTCCGGATACCTGGGGGAGGACGGCCGGGCAAAGAACACGGCCAATACGCCACTTCGGCGGGTGGCGCTGCCCGCCGATATCGCCAGCGCCATCCTCTTCCTGATGTCGGATCTGGCCGCGTACGTGACTGGGCAGACGCTGGTGGTCGACGGTGGAGTAGGCGCCAAGTTTCCGTATCCGATGGACTTCTGAGTGGACCCAGCCCCCTTCGTTCGCGGGTGTGCTTTTCGTTCCGCGCCGGGAGTGCCGTACCCCAGGGCCGATCCCCGCGACGCCAGCCGTCTGCCGGCCGACACCTGGGCGACCGCGACCATTCCGGCCACCGTGCGCCTGGAGTTCGTTGGAGACGCATCCGAGATCGAGCTCGGCTATGAGACGGCGACCGACGACATGGGCTACCGCGGTGACGGTGCAGGCCGAGCCTTTGAACTGTGGCGAGGAGGCGAAAGGGTCTCGGACGCGCCAGCGGTATTGGGTTCGGGCTCGGTGGTCCTCGGCGCGGGGTCCGCGAACGACGGGCCCGCGACCGTGTATTTGCCCGAGGGGATGAAACCGGTGGTGCGCAGCATCTCGGCGATGGGAGGCAACATCGAGCCGGCGCCAAGCCGGCCCCGGTGGTACGCGTACGGGGACTCCATCCTGGAAGGGTGGGTGGCGTCCGGGCCATCAGGGACATGGCCGGCGATAGCCGCTCGCCAACTCGCGATCGACGTGTACAACTTCGGTTACGCCGGCTCCGCGCGCGGCGAGATCGCCAGCGCCGAGCAGATCGCCACGCGGCCGGCTCCCGCGGTGATCACCGTGACGCATGGAACGAACTGCTGGACGCGAGTTCCGCACAGTGTGGCGATGATGCGGGCGAACACGGCTGCCTTCCTCGACATCATGCGCCAGGCGTTCCCCGAGACCCCCATTGTCGTAGCCAGCCCCGTGCTCCGGCCCGACGCCGAGGTCACACCGAACCGGCTGGGGGCCACGCTCGCCGATCTGCGAGGGGCGATAGAGGACATCACCCGGAGCCGTCTTGATTCTGACCCGCGGCTGACGCTGGTTCCCGGAGAGGGCATCGTGTCCGCGGACGAGCTTCCCGACGGCATCCATCCCGGCGACGAGGGCCACATCGCACTGGCTTCCGTCATCGGGGCAGCCATCGTCTCGGCTCTGGAGGGAGCGACATGATCAAGATGATTTGCCTGCTGCGGCGCAAGGAGGGTATGACACCAGAGGAGTTCCACCGCTACTGGCGCGACCATCACGGTCCGCTCGTTCGGTCGACGCGAAGCGGTAGCTGGGTGCGCCGCTACGAGCAGAACCACCGCCCTCTTTCCTCCTACCGTGACAATGATGATCGGCGGGAATGGGACGGGGTCACTGAGCAGTGGTTCGACTCGGTTGATGACTTCTACGCCTCGCTTCAGGAAGACGACTTCCGGGTGATCGACGAGGACACCCGCCGATTTCTCGATGTTGACGCCCTCCAGTTCGTGCTGACGGAAGAAGCCGAGGAGGTACCGGGATGGACGGGTTCGACCTGAAGGGCAGAGTGGCTTTCGTCACTGGTGCCGGCAGCGGGATCGGCCGGGCCTCCGCAGAGATCCTGGCCGGGGCGGGCGCGAGCGTGGTGTGCGCCGACATCGACGTTGCCGGCGCGGAGGCGACGGCTGCGGCCATCGGTACCGCGGCCTCGGCGATCTCCCTCAATGTGACCGGACGGGCCGAGATTGAAGCGGCCGTGAGTGCAGCGGCGTCGGCCCACGGTCGTCTTGACATCATGTGCAATATCGCCGGGATCATCCAGCAGAGCCTGGTCGTCGACACCACGGAGGAGGATCTCGACGGGCTCTTCGCCGTCAATTTGAAGGGAGTGTTGTTCGGGTGCCAGGCGGCGGCCCGGATCATGAGCGAGCAGGGCTCGGGCAGCATCATCAACATGGCGTCCGCCGCGGTTGACGTTCCCGCACCGGGCCTGGTTTGTTATGGCATGGCCAAGGCGGCCGTTGTCCAACTCACCCGGACACTGGCCATGGAGGTCGCCAGCCGGGGCGTGCGCGTGAACGCCGTTGCCCCCGGCTACGTCCTCACCGCCATGACGGCGCGCCACTTCCGGAACCCCGACGGGACGATTGACGAGGAGAGAATGCGGTCGGTTATCGACCCGATCCGCAAGAGAAATCCGTTGGGCCGCATCGGAGAACCGCAGGACATTGGCTGGGCCGTCCTGTACCTCGCCTCCGACGCGTCGCGGTACATGACCGGCCAGATCCTGCGTCCAAACGGCGGGAGCGCGATGCCGTGGTGATCGGCCAGTGAGGCTCGGCCTGATCCCGACCTACCGCTCATCGGTGGTCGCCAACCCGGACTACGCCATAGGTGTCGCCACCGCGGCGGAAACCCTGGGGGTCGAGTCGATCTGGGCGGTTGAGCACGTGGTCGTACCGGCTGACTATTCGTCGCGCTATCCCTACGCCGCCGACGGCCGGATGCCTCTGACGGGCGAACACGCCATTCCCGATCCCCTGGACTGGTTGGCCTTCGTCGCCGGCGTCACTTCCACACTGCAGCTTGGGACGGCCATGTTGATACTGCCGGAGCATCACCCGGTCGAACTGGCCAAGCGCCTGGCGACCATCGATACCCTTTCCCAAGGCCGTCTTCTCCTCGGCGTGGGGGTCGGCTGGATGCGGGAGGAGGCTGAAGCCCTCTGCACCCGATTTGAGGATCGGGGGGCCCGGACCGACGAGTACATCGCCGTGATGCGGACCCTGTGGTCGGAGGATGTGGCCAGTTTTTCGGGTGACCACGTCTCGTTTCACCGGGTGCGGTGCGTTCCCAAGCCGGTCCGGGCAGGCGGCGTGCCGATCCTCGTCGGTGGGCACTCTCCGGCGGCGGCGCGACGGGCCGGACGGTTGGGAGACGGGTTCTTTCCGCTGGGTGTGTCGGTCGACGACCTAACCGGCCTGCTCAAGACGATGGGAGAGGCCGCCCGGCAAGCGGGGCGAGATCCGGCCGCCATTGAATTGACGACCCATGCGCCCCGCAACGCGGAGACCGCCAAGCGCTTGGCCGACCTCGGCGTGTCCCGATTCATCGTCTCGGCCGGCGGTGACGGGGACCTGGCGGGAGTGCGCAAACTTTTGGAGGACGCGACCGACAAACTCCTGGCCTGGTCCGTATGATGGCCCGCAAGTTTCGTAAGGCGGTCCGAGCAATCTGAACGGGGGCAATCCGTGGCGAAGTCCCTTGGGTCGATAAGGGCTGGCGGTCGGGTGGTGTCGGCGGTGGCCGGCACCCTCGTGATGGCGTCGTTGTTCGTGGGGGCCGGCGCCGCCCACCGCGGTGCAGCCTCAAGCGCGGGAGCGTTGTCGTCGCTGCCGGTGTACGACTCATCATTCGGCTATGTCGGTCACGCCGGGCTGTACGGCTACGGCATGGGATTCGACGCTACCGATCACACGGTGTTGGTGGGCGATATCTGGAACTACCGCGTCTCCCGATTCGATGAGAATGGCAACTTCCTAAAAGTCGTTTCGCACGTCGCCCAACGAGGCGCGACGGGAGGCATCGGGGCGCCCTTTGGGGTGGGTTCTGACCCCGCCGGCAATGTCTGGGTGGCGGATCAGTCCAACTCCCGGATCGTGGAGTTCGCGCACGATGGGACCTGGCTGCAGACCATCGGCAGCGGCGGCGGCCCCAACCCCGGGGAAAACTATCCGGTTGGGTGCGGCAATGGATCTACGACGATCCCCACCCACCTGGTGGTCGACCCCACCAACGGCGACATCTATGTCTCAGATCCGCGATGCAGAAATGTCTACGTCTTCAACAGCACGGGCGGCTTTCTGCGCCAGTTCACCTGGAACATCGGCGGCACGACCCCGATACCCCGCGGCATCGGCATGGACACGGCCGGCAACGTCTATGTCGCCGAGTTCCAGACCAAGCTGGTCTACGTCTTCGACAAGGCCGGCAACCAGCTCCGAGCGTTCAGTCCGTCCTCGCCTGATCCCAACGACATGTCCGACGCGCGCGGCATTGCCGTGGACAACGTGAACAAGCGAGTGTACGTGGTCGGCGCGCAGAACAACGATGTGGTGGTCTTCAACCTCGACGGTTCGTATGTCGCGACCTGGCACCAGCCGAGCCCCACGACGCTGTTCAGCTCCATCCGGTTCGTGACCACCGACGAGACGGGCAACGTCTATGTATCCGACCTGTACGGCTACAAGGTGTGGAAGTTCAACTCCAGCGGGATCCAGCAGCCCTGGGTGCAACCGGCCGCGCCTCCACCCAACGGTGGCTGGAACCAGCTGAACGGTGTAGCCGTGGACCCGGCCAACGGAAACCTGTACGGCGTCGACACGTTCGGCAACCGGGTGCAGCGCTTCACCACGGGCCCCGGGATGTCCTGCACATCGACGGTTAACTGCCCGGCCTTCCAGGCCGTGTTTGGCGAGCGCGGGCCACTCAGGCCCAATTCTCCGAACCTCGACTATCCCCATGAGATTGCCGTCGGCACCCAGAACGACCTCTGGATGGACGGGCAGAACGTCCTCTTGCATTTCGACGTTAACGGCAACTTCATCGGAAGTTTGGGCATTCACGGCACCGGACTGAGCCAGTTCAAGAACGGCCCACAGGGCATCCAGGTGGCCCCATTCGGTTCGACCAGGTCGGCCATCTATACCGTTGACGCCGGGAACTGTCGTATTCAGATCTTCGACTACTCGGGGAACTTGCTGTCCTTCATGGGCGGGTGCGGGTCCGGCACTGACCTGATGCAGGCGCCGCGTCAGCTGGCCGTAGATGCCGCGAACCACCATGTGTACGTCGCCGATACGGGCAACTCCCGCATCGTTGAATGGGACACGAACACACAGCACATCATCGCCACATACACGGGACCCCTCGCCAGTCAGACTCTGAACCAGCCCCGCGGTGTGGCGTTGGATCCGGCCGGGTCCTGGCTGTATATCAGCGACTCAACCAACAATCGGGTGATCCGCGTCCATCCCAACCTCGACCCGGCGAGTGGACAGATGGTCTCAACCGGGGCGGATACTCCGAAAGGCAGTTTCAGCGGGCCCGAATGGTTGACGTTCAGTGGCTGCGACGGCCGGCTGTTCATCAGCGACAACAACCAAACCATCTACGCCTACACCTTCGGTAGCACACCGTGTCCCACCACGTCCCCGCCTCCACCGCCGCCTGGGCAGCCGGGGCAGCCTGGTTCACCAGGCTCTCCGTCGTCGGGGCTCGGCTACTCACTGGTGGCGTCAGACGGCGGGGTGTTCGCATTCGGCGATGCCTCCTTCCATGGTTCCACGGGGGCCATGCATCTGAATCAGCCGGTTGTGGGGATGGCGTCCACGCCCAGCGGCAACGGCTATTGGTTGGTGGC
>CAXMLU010000568.1:0-7581 GCA_964194255.1 uncultured bacterium | reverse complement strand
TGTGTATAAGAGACAGGCTGAGCGCCGCCCGCCAGCCACTTGACCGCCTTGTCGTTGTCGATCTTGAGCACCGACGGCTCGGCTCGCGGCTCGTAGGTCCCGAGGATCTCGATGAACCTGCCGTCGCGCGGCGACCGGCCGTCGGCGGCGACGAGCCGGTAGGTCGGCTGCTTCTTCTTGCCCATCCGCATGAGGCGGAGTTTGACGGCCACGGTGTTGTTCTCCTGACTGAGGACTCTAGCGGCGCTTCTTGGCCTTGCGGCCCGGGCCTCTGCCCATCACGCCGAACTGCTTCATCATGCGCTGCATGTCCTTGAACTGTTTGAGCAGCAGGTTGACTTCTGAGGTCGATGACCCGCTGCCGGTGGCGATCCGGAGCCGCCTCGACCCATTGATGATCGAGGGGTCCCTCCGCTCCTCGACTGTCATGGAACGGATGATTGCCTCCACCCGACCGATCTCTTTGTCGCCGATACTGGCGTTCTTGAGCTCTTTCGGGATCCCAGGAAGCATACCGACGATCCCGGAGAGAGGCCCCATCTTCTTCACCTGCTGCATCTGCTCGAGGAAGTCCTCGAGCGTGAAGGCGCCCTCCTGGAGCCGGGCCGCCGCTTTGGCGGCCACGTCGACGTCGTAGCTCTGCTCGGCCTTCTCGATGAGGGTGAGCACATCGCCCATGCCCAGGATCCGCCCGGCCATCCGATCCGGGTAGAAGGGTTCGAAGTCGGCCAACTTCTCGCCGACCGAGGCGAACACGATGGGCCGGCCGATGACCTCTTTCACCGAGAGGGCGGCGCCGCCGCGGGCGTCTCCGTCGAGCTTGGTGAGGATGACACCGTCGAGCGCCAGGGTGCGGTGGAACGCCTCGGCCGTGTTGACCGCGTCCTGGCCGGTCATGGCGTCCACCACCAGGAAGGTGTAGTGGGGCGAGGTCGCCTCCGAGATGCGCTTGACCTCGTCCATGAGCGCCTCGTCGATGGCCAAGCGACCGGCGGTGTCGACGATGAGGACATCGCGCCCGAGCCGGCCAGCCTCGTCGAGGCCGTGCCGGGCTACGGCCACGGGGTCCGTCGGTTCGCTGAAGACGGGAACGCCGGCCTGGCCACCGAGCACCCGCAACTGCTCGACGGCGGCTGGGCGTTGGAGGTCAGCCCCGACGAGGAGAGGATTACGTCCTTGCTGGCGGAACCAGCGGGCCAGCTTGGCGGCGGCCGTCGTCTTGCCGGAGCCCTGAAGGCCGGCCAGCAGGACAACCGTCGGCG
Organism: uncultured bacterium; assembly: GCA_964194255.1. Taxonomy (GTDB): domain Bacteria; phylum Actinomycetota; class Acidimicrobiia; order Acidimicrobiales; family CAXMLU01; genus CAXMLU01. The sequence continues at coordinate 6,319 of CAXMLU010000568.1, read as the reverse complement.
GCCGGGAGGCGTAGGTGATCTTGAGGGGCTCACCGCCGAGGACGCCGATGAGCTCCTCGTGCACGATCTTGATGACCTGTTGGGCCGGCGACAGCGACTTGGAGAGCCCGGCTCCGACGCAGGCTTCCCTGATCCGATCGACAAAGCCGCGGACGACGACGAAGTTGACGTCGGCCTCCAGGAGCGCCACCCGGATCTCCCGGAGGACCTCCTCGATGTCCGCGTCAGACAGATGGCCGCGACCCCGCAGCCGGGTGAAGATGGTGTCGAACCGGTCCGACAGCGATTGGAACATGCGGTCCGTCAGGGTACTGGCTGCCTGGGACTGCAGGAGAAAGGGTTGGTCCGGTTCAGCCCATGCAGTGATCGGGCGCTTTCATGCCCGGTGGCACCTGCGGACCGCACGGAGCGGACACCGCCGGCGCCGACCCGGGCACCGGAGTCGCGGCCGGGACCGTTTGCGGAACCGGCACGGGGTTGTCCGGCGTCTTGGGTGACGGAGTGTTGGGTGGCTGGAGGTAGCCATCGGCGACGGCCGGGGCTATGCCAGCAACCTGGCCGTTCTGGGCCTCGAACACGTAGATTGGGGCCAGGTACTGCCCCTCCCACGCCAGGGCCAGATGCACGCCGGTGATGGTCACCGTCAGCTGCGGCACCTGGTTGATGGTCCCCTTCGGCGCCGGCGCTCCGGTGGCGCACATAGCGCCGGCGGGACAGTTCGGGGCTCCCTGACCCAGCATCGGACCGGGGCCGATAACCGGGCTTTGTTGCAGCCGGACCAGGCCGGCGGTCGTCCCGGCGAGCGGGTAGTCGCCAAGCAACCGCGGTTGGTCGAGGAAGCCATGGGCGCTCTCGATGCTGCCGCGGGGACCGATGTTGATCCCCCACGACCAGCCTTGGGTGGGCAGCGAGCCGACGCGCGGAGCGATCTCAACCGACCACGTCATGAACGCGTCCTGTACGTTCACCACCGCTCCATCCAGGTTCACGCCGGCCTGGCTCAACACGGCGCGTGCCTGCTTCTCGGCGTCTGCCTGGCTGGGGAGGTCGGCGGGACGCTGCGGCGGCAGCGGCGGCGCCGTCTTGACGCAGTACTGCGGGCACAGCGAACCGGGCGGGCAGGTGGGGGGCCGGCAGCCTGGGGAAATCGTCGTGGCCGGCGCGGAGGCGCTCGAGCTGGCCGGGGCGGAAGCGCCCGCGCTCGCGGTCGCCGACCCGGTCGAGCCGGCCGACCCGCCGACGCTGGCCGGCCCGGACTGGGCCACGCCAGAGCACACGGTTGTGCCGTCCAAGCTCGACGTGCATCCCCCGCCGGACATGGCCGAGCCGATGAACCACGGCAACCCGGGGGTCGTGCTGATGCTGAGGGTCTTGGCGCCGTCCGTGAGCTGCACTGCGCCTCCGGCGGCGGCCAACGTGCCGTGCATTCCGAAGGCGGCGATCAGGCGCTGGGCGGCGGCCGGGTCGACGGTGGTTCCCAGCTGGTAGGCAGCGGCTTTGCCACCCAGCTCGGGCAGCGTGCCGGCGACCTTGTACTGCACGGCGCGGTAGGGGTACATGGCCGACTGGCCGCCGGAGGCTCCGTTGGAGGCGGCGTCGGAGGTCGCCGCCGCCTGAGGTTGGCTGGCCGTCGCCGGGAGCTTGGGCAGGGCACTCGTCGACTTGCCACCACCACCGCCAGCCACGAGGGCCACACCGACCACGGCCGCCACGAAGAGTGCTGCCACGGCCAGTGCCACCGCCCGCTGCCGGTGTCGGGGCGGGCCCTCGGACTCAAGCTCGATTGTCGCTAGGTCGTCCACAGCTGCTTCCATGCCACTAGGACGACCGTACCGCGGCGGGAAGTTCCCATTTCACCCCTACTCCGCGAAGATGGCCTCGACGAACTCATCCGGGTCGAACTCGATCAGGTCCTCGGCGGTCTCGCCCAGTCCCACCAGCTTGATCGGGATGCCCAGTTCGGCGGAGATGGCGACGGCGATCCCCCCCTTGGCAGTCCCGTCCAGCTTGGTGAGGACGACGCCGGTGACATCGACCGCCTCGGCGAAGAGCTTCGCCTGCACCAGACCGTTCTGGCCGGTGGTGGCGTCCATGACGAGGAGCACCTCGGTGAGCCGGCCCGGTGGTCGGGACGCCACCCGGTGGACCTTCTTGAGCTCTTCCATCAGGTTGACCTTGGTGTGCAGACGTCCCGCCGTATCGGCCAGCACGAGGTCGCCGCCGCGTGCGGCCGCCCGCTGCACGGCGTCATAGACCACCGCTCCGGGGTCGCTTCCCTCCGCGCCGTGCACCACGTCGGCGCCGACGCGGTCGGCCCAGAGCTTCAGTTGTTCGGCGGCGGCGGCCCGGAAGGTGTCACCTGCGGCCATCGTCACCTTGCGTCCGGCTTTCGCCTCCCGCAACCCGAGCTTGCCGATGGTCGTGGTCTTGCCGACGCCGTTCACACCGACGAACAGCCACACGTTCGGGCCGCCGGGCTCGAAGCGCAGATCTCGGTCGTCGCTGGCCATGCTCTTCTTCAGATCTTCCTTGAGCGCGTCGACGAGGGCCTCCGGCGTCCGAATGTCTTCCGCCTTGACCTTGGCCCGAAGATCGTCGAGCACGGCCGTAGTGGTCGCCACCCCCACGTCGGCGCGGATCAGAGCCTCTTCGAGATCGTCCCACGTGGCGGCGTCGATACCGCTCTTGGAAAGGACCGAGCCGACGTAGCCGGAGACGAGGGACCGAGCCTGCCCGAGTCGGTCCCGGAAGCGAGGCTTGACCTCGACCGGTTCCACCAGAGGCGGGGCCGCCGGGGCGGAGACCGCCGTTTCGACCGGCGGAGCCGGCCTCGGCGGGGGCTCGAGCTCCGGCCGTCGGCCGCGGCCCCGGATCACGACGACGGAGGTCAGCGCCGCGACCACGACCACGACGAGCAGGACGATGAGGACGATCTGCATAGCGCGGGCAGCCTACCGGCGCCCCGATAAGCGGCTGGCCCGGCCAAGATGGGCCGGTGAGCTCGATCCGGTCGGGGGCGAGAGCGGCCGTCCCTCTCGCCGTCGCCATCGCCGGATTCGGCGTGTCTTTCGGCGTTCTGGCCCGCAGCGCCCACTTCGGCTGGCTGGCGCCGATCGTCATGTCGGCCATCACCTTCGCCGGATCGGCGCAGTTCGCAGCCGCGTCCGTCCTGGCCAGCGGAGGTGGTGCCGTCACCGCGGTGGTGGCGGCGGTGCTCCTCAACGCTCGCTACGGGCCCATCGGTGTCTCAGTAGCCCCCGAGTTCGAAGGCAGCCGCTGGCGCCGGCTATTGCACGCGCAGTTGATCGTCGACGAATCCTGGGCCCTCGGCCACCAGGGAGACGGGAGGTACGACCTGGGGCGGATCATCGGCGCGGGCCTCACGTGTTATGTCGCCTGGGTGGTGGGGACGGCCGTCGGGGTGGCGGCCGGCGACCTGGTCGGCAACCCCAGCCGATGGGGCCTCGACGCCGCCTTCCCGGCCATGTTCCTCGCCCTGCTTGCCCCGCAGCTGCGATCCCGGCGGGCGGCCAGCGCCGCCCTCTCCGGTGCCGCCATCGCCGTGGTCCTGGTGCCACTGGCTCCGGCCGGCGTGCCGATCATCGCCGCCTCCGCGGCGTGCCTCATCGGGCTGCGCCGGTGAATCCAAACGTGTGGATCGTCGTCGGTGCCTGCGGCCTGGCCACCATCGTGATCAAAGGGGCCGGTCCGGTCCTGCTCGGAGGGCGGGGCCTACCCCCCGCCGTGCTGCGGGTGGTTGGCCTGCTCGGTCCGGCCCTACTCGCCGCCCTGGTGGCCACCTCGGTATTCGGCGCGAAGCATCGCCTCGTGCTCGACGAGCGCGCCCTCGGATTGGGCGCGGCGGCGGTCGGGGTCTGGAGGCGCCTACCGCCCTTGGCGGTCGTCGTACTTGCCGCTGCTGTTACCGCCATAGCGCGCGCCCTGTAAGGCAGACGGCGGTGCGCTACATCCGCCGGATCGCAAAGGTGAAGCAACCGAAATCCCGTGCCCGGGCGTGGATCACGGCGACCGCCGGGTCTGCCAAGAGGTTTTCGACGACCTCCTCAAACGGTCCGCCTTGCTCGACCAGCCGGCCATCGAGGATGCAGCCGTCGGCGCCGTAGCACCGCAATACCCGGGGTCCATCCCGTAGCTCCGACGGCCACCGGTCCTCAGGAACCCTTCGCAAGGGGTCAGGTGAACGAACCCGGGGCCCACCTCGTCGTAGGGCCCCGGGTCGACGCCGCGCTCGATCGCCCACCGACGGATAGGGGGTAGGAGACGAGCGCCACCTGTTCGCCGGGTCGAGTCCGGCGCAGGCAGCAACGGAGGGGACTGCCGCCGCCGTGCGAGACCACGACCGGCGGGCGCCCGAGGTCGTCCGACACAACAAGCTCGGCCCCGACGTCGGGCGCGATGGGCTCGATCACATGGGTCGTCGTCATCGTCATGCACCCCAGCGTGCCGAGCGTCCACCACCCGTCCTGGCGGTTCCAAGGCTCGATTACCGGGCCGGGAATCAGACTCTGACGTCGACCTCGGTGGCCCGGTCCCCCACCTTCTCGCTGACGACGCACGAGGATCCCCCCGGTGGCATGGTGACCCCGTACAGGCAGTCGGCTGCCTCCATTGTGCGCTTTTGGTGACTGACGATCACCAGCTGGGCCTCCTCGCGGAACTCGTGGATCAACTCGAGGAAGCGGTGCAGGTTCACGTCGTCGAGAGCGGCCTCCACCTCGTCCATCAGGTAGAACGGCGATGGCCGGCTGCGGAAGACGGCGAAGAGGAAAGCCAGCGCCGTCAGCGACCGCTCACCGCCTGACAGCAGCGACAACTTGCGGACGTTCTTTCCCGACGGCCGGGCCTCGACCTCGATGCCCGTCTCCAGGAGATTGTCGGGGTCGGTCAGGCGTAGCCGTCCCGTCCCGCCCGGGAACAGCGTGGCGAACAGCCGGGTGAAGTTGTCCGCCACATCCGCGTAGGCGGCCCGGAAGACCTCGACGATCTCGGCGTCGATGGCGCGGATGACCTTGGCCAGCTCCCGGCGGCTGCCCTTCACATCCTCCAGCTGACCCTCCAGGAACGACGCCCGCTCCTGGAGCGCCTGAAACTCCTCCAACGCCAGCGGATTGATCGCTCCCATCAGGCGCAGCTCGCGCTCGAGCTCACGTACGCGGTGCGGGGCGGTGGTGCCGGGAGGTAGCTCGGGGCAGAGGACGCCGCTGGCGGTGTCAGGCTCGCACTCCAGTTCCCGGCGAACCGTCTCGACGGTCGCCTCGAGCCGGACCCGCGCTTCGGCGTCGTCGAGCTCCACCCGCTGGATCCTCTCGCGGCATTCCGTCAGCTGTCGCTCGGCGGCGGCGCGTTCCTTGCGCAGCCGGTCGAGGGTCTCGGAAAGAGAACGAACCAGCTCCACCTGGGCCCGGCGGGCCGCCCGAAGCCGGGCGAGCACGTCGTCAAGCGACGTGGATTGCTCGCCGACGGTCCGCGCCAGCCGGTCGGTAGCGATAGCGGCCGCATCGAGATGATGGCGCCGCGACTCGGCGTCGGCGCGCCGCTGGTCGTGATGCCGCAAGCGTGCCTCCAGCTCGGCCAGTCGCTGTGTCAGGTAGACCCGCCGCTGGTCAAGACCAGAAACCCGCACCTCCAGCTCCGTCCGGAGCGCCGCCACCGCACCCCGCCGTTCGTCGAGCCGGCTGCGAGCGGCGCGCAGCGCGACATGCCGAGCTGCGCCCTGGCTCTCTTCAGCCTCCAACGCGGGGAGCAGGGCCAGAAGCTCCTCGACTCTGGCCTCCTCGCGGGCCAGCCGTCCGGCCAGCTCGGCCAAGTGGGTGTTGAGGGCGTCGTGCTCCGTGAGGGCATCGCGCCGTTCCGCTTCGAGCCGCAGCAGGGCGTCGCCGGCCGCGCTGAGCCGTCCATCGTTGGCGTCGAGCTGCCGGATGGCCTCGGCCTCCTCCTCGGCTCGGGAGTCGACCACCGCCCGCTGCTGATCGGCGGCCTCCTCCGCCGCCGCCAAGCGGGACGCAGCGGTGCCGGCTCGGCGCCGGGCCTCTTCGAGAGCGGCGCCGGTGACACCGGCTGGACCGGTTCCTGTCCGCCACCCGGTCGGCGCGAACCGGTCGCCATCGAGGGTCACGACGGTCAGATCGGGCCAGGCCAGGGCCAGATCGAGGGCGGCTGTCCAGTCGCTGTCCACCACCGCCACGGCACTGGCGAGGAGACGATCAAGGAGGCGCTCCACCCCGGGCAACGCGGCCCGCACATGACGGCGCACCGGCTCGGCGGGGAGCAGAGGCCCCGCCGACGTGGCCAGCGGCTC
>CAXMLU010000567.1:0-1525 GCA_964194255.1 uncultured bacterium | reverse complement strand
GATCCAGCAGGGCGCTCCGATAGGGGCGGAATCTCGAGCAGGCATCGTGGCTCCTTCGTACTTACCGGCACTATGACACCACCTTCGACGCTAGAGGCGTCGCGAACTCATCGGTGCGCCGGCTCTCCATCCCGTGCCCCCGCCGTGTCGACCGGGAGCGAGGCACGGACGAGTGCCGTCGCGAACGCGCCGGCGGCTTCGAGCGCTTCCGTGTTACGAGCAGCTCGACACAGCAAGAACCCGCCTTCGAGCAGTTCGATGAGCACGATGCCGAGTTTGCGCGCTTCGGACTCGCCGATCCCGGCGTTCGTGAAACGGGCGGTGATCCGAGCTGTCCAGCTCTCAAAGACATCGGCGGTGGACTGTCGCAGCGTCTCGTTGCTGCTGGCCACCTCGAGGGCGACGGTGGCGATCGGGCAAGCGTCCACATAGTCGGTTTGGCGCAGTACCTCGGCGGCACCGGCGAAAACGTCGTTGACTCCCGTAATCACATCAGGCGCGGCATCGAACACCGCCTCCACGATCTCCAGGTACATCTCCCCCGAGCGGCGGATGACCTGGTCACCGAGCTCCTGTTTTCCGCCCGGGAAGAAGTGGTAGATCGACCCAAACGGGGCGTTGGCGTGGGCCACGATCTGCTTCAGTCCGGTGCCCGTGAAGCCGTACCGGCGGAACAACTCCGCCGTGCTGTCGAGGATGCGCGCCTTCGTGTTGGTCATCCGTGTCCCTGTCTTTGCGTTGCCCGACAATGGTAGCTACTCTACTTACTAGATTGATCTATCTAGTAGCGGCCGGGAGGGAACCATGGGGCGCGGGACGATGGAGAACAAGGCGGCTGCCGATCCAGAGCGCCGGCGTCGCAACGAGCAGCGACTGGTTTTGGCGGCCTATCTCTTCACGATCGGATCAGCGGTGCACATCTTCGATCATCTTCGAAGAGGACAAGGAAGTGTCACCGAGCGGCTCTACTGGGCGGGCAACGTTGCCCTCATCGTTCAGGTCGTCGTGATCACCCTCGTGCTTACCCGCCATCGGATTGCCCCTTTGGTGGCGGCCGCGGCCGGATTTTCGCTGGCTATCGGGTTCGCCGCCGCGCACTGGTTGCCGACATGGAGCTCCCTCAGTGACTCATTCGTCGACAATGGCGCAGCCGTGTTTTCCTATGTCGCGTCGATCATGGAAATCGCGGGCGCACTCGCCGTCGGCGTCACCGGACTACGGGTCCTGCGCGACGCCCGGCTGGGGTCGATGTCGGGGAGTGAGCCGGTCACTCCGTGACGGGTGACCAGGTCATCTCCATCCTCGACGCGCTCACCGCGTCGGGGGTCACGGCGTGGGTCGATGGTGGATGGGGCGTCGATGCCCTCGTCGGTGAGCAGACCAGGCCCCACAGTGACCTCGACCTCGTGGTCGAAGCGGTCGGGGTCATTCGTCAGCTTCTTGCCGACGAGGGGTTTCAGTTACTGCGCGATTGGCTTCCGACCGCGATCGCATTTGAGCACCCTGACGGGCGACAGGTCGACCT
>CAXMLU010000566.1:0-3799 GCA_964194255.1 uncultured bacterium | reverse complement strand
GCCCTATGACATCGCCTGGTTCCGCTCGCACGGTTGGGTGGTGGACGAGCTTCCCGTCGGCGCGACGCACGAAGGCGCCGGGGACGCGCTTCCTTTCGGGGGGGTCCTGGTGTCCGGCTACCGGTTCCGGTCCGACGCCGCGTCCCACGCCTACCTGTCCAGGCTGACCGGGGCGGCGGTGCGGTCGGTCGAACTCGCCGACGCCCGCCTCTATCACCTGGACCTCACCTTCTGTCCACTTGATGGGCGACGGGCGATCGTGGCACCACTCGGCTGGGATCGTTACGGGGCGAAGGTGATGCAGAGGTTGGTCCCTGAAGCGCTCGTCCTCGAAGATGACGAGGCGCTCGCTTTCTGCGCCAACTCGGTCGTGGTGGGAACCAACGTAGTCATGCCGTCGTGCCCACCGAGGGTCGGGCGACAACTCGAGCAGTGGGGCTTCGACGTCGCCGTGTCACCGGTCGACGAATTCCTCAAGGCGGGCGGCGGCTGCCGGTGTCTGACGTTGGCGTTGGACGTCACCATCGCCGAAGCTCCGACCGTCGCTTCGGAGAACTAACGTCCGAACCGTGCCCGGCCATGTGCAAGTACTCGTTCGATCGGCGTCCGCCGCCGACGTCACCGAGGCGCTCAACCAGGACGGGTGCGTCATCGTGGATGGCCTGGTCGCGCCGGCGACCATCGACGGCATGCTCGACGAACTGCGGCCCTGGTTGGACTCGACGGCGTGCGGAGCCGACGACTTCAGCGGCCGGAACACGCGACGGACAGGGAGTCTCATCGCCCGGTCGCCCGTCTTCCGGGAGCTGGCCGCCCATCCACTGATCCTCGGAACACTCGACGCCGTGCTCGGCGAACACGCCACCAGTTATCAGCTTCATCTCACCCAGGTGATCGACATCGGCCCGGGCGAGCCGGGTCAGTTGATCCACCGCGACCAGTGGGCCTTCGACTTCTTCCCGTTCCCGGCCGGGTTCGAGGTCGAGTGCCACACCATGTGGGCGCTCACTGATTTCACCGAGGAGAACGGCGCGACGCGGGTCATCCCCGGCAGCCACAAGTGGGAGGACCGGCTCCGTCCGACGGCGGAGGAAACGGTGCCGGCGGAAATGGCGAAGGGCTCGGTGTTCGTCTATGTCGGTTCGGTGTACCACGGCGGCGGCGCCAACCGTTCAGATGCGCATCGGCTGGGCGCCAACGTCGGCTACACCCTGTCCTGGCTGCGCCAGGAGGAGAACCAGTATCTGGCCTGCCCGCCAGACGTGGCCCGCACCCTTCCCGTGGAGCTGGCCCGGCTGATCGGCTATCGCCGGGGCGCCTACAGCCTCGGCTATTTCGGCGACACCCAGGATCCGCTCGAGGCGCTGCACGGCCCGGCCGGCGCCAACGCCGGCCTTGGGCTCTGACCGTCAGCCGGGCTCGGGCACGGCTTCGGCGAACGCCCGCCACATCTGGGCGTAGGGCCCGGATAGATCCGCAACCAACTCGTCGTGACTGCCCGTCTGCACCACGCGGCCGCCGTCGAGCACGAGGATCCGGTCGGCGGCCCGCGCCGTCTGCAGCCGGTGGGCGATGAGCAGCGTGGTGCGGCCCGACGCCACCACCCCCATGGCCCGGGCCACTCGGGCCTCGGTGCCCAGGTCCAGGTTGGAGGTGGCCTCGTCCAACAAAAGGATGGCGGGATCGACCAGCTGAGCGCGCGCCAAGGCGATCAGCTGCCGTTGCCCCGACGACAGCGAACGGCCCTTCTCCGCCACCGGGTGCAGATAGCCGCCCGGCAGGCCCGCCACGAAGGCGTGAGCGCCAACAGCGCGGGCGGCCGCTTCCACCTCGGCATCGGTGGCCGACGGGCGGCCGTAGGCGATGTTGTCCCGGATGGTTCCGGTGAAGAGAAAGGCTTCCTGGGGGACGTAGCCAAGCTGGCGCCGGTAGCTGCCGAGATCCAACTCCGCCAGGGGAACACCGTCGATCAACACCCGTCCTGCGGTCGGGTCGTAGAAGCGGGCGACCAGTTTCACGATGGTGGACTTGCCCGCGCCGGTCTCTCCGACCAGCGCGACGGTCTCGCCGGCGGCGACGGTGAGGTCGACGCCGCGCAGCGCCTCTTCCGCCGCGGCCGTGCCCGGGTAGCGGAAACGCACGCCCTCGAGGCGGATGTCGCCGCGCACCCGCCCGGGCAGACACGGACTCTCCGCGGCGGGCGTCAGGACGGGGGTGGCCATCAGTTCGGTGATGCGGGACATCGATGCGCGCGCCTGTTGGTAGGCGTCAAAGACCTGGGACAGCTGCTGGATGGGCGAGAACAGCAGGTTCAGATAGAGCAGGAACGCGATCAGCTCGCCGGTCGTGAGCGACCCGCTTCGCACCAGGCTCATGCCCACGGCCAGCACGGCCGCGGCGGCCACCTCGGAAAGGAACTCCACGAATGGGAAGTACAGAGCCACCAACCGCTGGGCCGACAGACGCGACTCGAGGTAGTTCCCGGACAGGCGCCGGAATTCCGATTCGTTGCGGTCCTCGCGGACGTAGGCCTGCGCCACTCGTACACCGGAGAGACTCTCCTGGAGGTTGGCATTGACGATGGCGATGCGCTCCCTGGCCTGGTCATACGCAAACCGGGAACGACTGCGGAACCACCATGTGGCCAGGGCGAGTGGGGGCACCACGGTGAGGGCGACCAGCGCCAGCCTGGTGTTGTAGTACAGCAGCGCGCCAGCCACGCCGAAGAAGCTGAGGAGCGCGACCAGGGCGTTGATGAGGCCGGTTTGCAACAGGTTGGCGAGAGCCTCAACATCAGTGGTCATGCGGGTCATGACCCGCCCCGCCATCTCCCGGTCGTAGTAGTCCAGGGCCAAGCGCTGCAGGTGGGCGAAGATGCGGGCCCGCAGGGCGAAGAGCAGCCGTTCGGCCGTCTTGCCGGTCACGAGGGTGACGGCGATCGAGTCGACCCAGTCCAGGAGGACAACGACGAGCAGCGCGAACGAGGCGGTCCACAATGCGCCCTGCGACCCACGCAGGACGCCGTGGTCGAGGCCCTGGCGGACGAGCGCGGGGCCGGCGAGCGTGGCCAGCGTGTCGAGCACGACCAGGACGGCGCCAAGGAGAAGGGGCCGGCGGTAGGGGCGGATGAAACGCCTGAGGGAAAAGGGTCCGCTCTCGTTGACCTCGGCGGCGATGTCGACCCGCGGCCGGTCGGCAGGGGCGGGTAGGGCCGCGACGCGAGCCAGGAGCTCAGGCGTGGGGGGCAGCATGCCCATCCATCCGGCGCCGTTGGCGCCACCTCCACCGCCTCCGCCTACGCCGAAGCCCATCGATGGCGCGGCGGCGGCCGAGGACCTGGGGCGAGGTGCGTCGCCGGGCGATGTGGCCCACGCGTCGGCGGTGACGATCTTTTCGACATCCAGCCCTTCGGCGTCGTCACCCGGTCCGGCTAGCAGCAGCCGGTACTCCCGGCAGCGGGCCAACAGCTCGTCGTGGATGCCCTGGTCGATGACCCGACCGTGGTCGACCACGACGATGCGGTCGGCCAGCCGGAGGGTGCTGCGCCGGTGGGCCACCAGCAGGGTGGTGCGGCCTTGCATCAATCGTCGCAGGGTGGAGTGAATCTCCTCTTCGACGCGGGAGTCCACCGATGAGGTGGCGTCGTCGAGGATCAGGACCTGGGGGTCGGTGATCAGCGCGCGGGCCAACGCCACGCGCTGCCGTTGGCCTCCGGAAAGTGTCAGCCCCCGCTCGCCGACGACCGTCTCGTATCCGCCCGGGAGCGCGGCGATGAAGTCGTGGGCCTCGGCGGCGCGGG
>CAXMLU010000565.1:0-4004 GCA_964194255.1 uncultured bacterium | reverse complement strand
GAACCGCGTGTGAAGCATGGCTCAGCACTGGTGCACCCCCGATCGCGCCGACGGCGATGGTCAGCGCCACCACCCCTGGGATGACGGCGGCGGTGACCTTCGTGACACCTCGGCCGGCGAGCTCGGCGGCCATGGACAGCCCGAGGAAGAGGACTTCGAGGGTAAGGGCGATGGTGATGATGCGCCCTTGTCCTTCGCCCAGGGTGGCGCCGATGCCCACGAGGAGCCCGTCGATGAGCAAGTCGACGGCGATCGCACCGAGAAGAGCCACAGGCAGCCCGCGGGCGCCGTCCGATCGCGATTCGATTCTCCGGGAGGCGCCGGACAGGCATAGAAGAAGGACAACCCCGGAGGCGAAGCCGACGATCAAGTAGACCCGCGAATGCTGGGCGCGCAGATTTGGCAGCACCTCGCCTCCGACGGCCGCGAACACGACGCCGGCGGCGAAGTGTTGGATGGCGCTGCTGACCTTTGGGCCAGGCGTCCGTATGGCCGCCGCGGTCGCTCCCAGCCAGGTGGCGGCGATCGGGAACACGACCAGACCGGCGGCTGTGACGGCGGTGCTGGTCAAGGCCGACTGGTCAGTTGCAGCACAGGTCGCCCTTCCATGCTTCGCGTCCTTCGTTGACGGCGAAGGCGGCGATTACCAGCCCGGCGACCGGGTCGGCCCACCACCAACCGAGGGTGGCGTAGGCAACGAGGCCGACGAGGGTAGCGGCAGACAGGTACGCGCACATTGATGTTTCGTTGGCGTCGCCTCGAGCCGTACGGCGCGCCGGGCCAGCTTCGGGTCCGCGGTGGTTGGCGTTGGGTCCTCGCAGCACCCGTCAGTGAGCATGCCCGTGCCGTTCGTCGGTGCCCGAGAGAACGGTGTCCATGACGCAGTCGGCGTCGCCATCCGCGCACGCCTCACACTCGAGCTCGAGGGTGGCGTGCGAGATTGAGAACGGGGCTGCGATGGTCGCCCTTACCCGCTCGCCGACAACTTGGGCTTCCTCCAGAGTCGGGTGCCCAGACAGCACCACATGGGCGGACAGGGCCCGCACATCCGACGACAGGCTCCATACATGGAGGTCATGGACGCCGTCGACGCCGTCTACCGCTCGGACGGCGCCGCTGAGCTGTTCGAGATCGACATCGCGAGGGGTTGACTCCAACAGGATCTCAGCCGCCGAGCGGACAAGACGGAACGCCTCATAGGCGATGAGCAATGCCACACCCATCGACGCAACAGGGTCGAGCCAATACCAGCCGCCGGTCGCCAGGATGACAGCGCCGGCCGCTGCGACACCGAGCGAAGCCAAAGCGTCGCCGGCCATGTGGACCAGCGCCGAGCGCATGTTCAGATCAGGACCGCCATGTCCGCCCTGCTCGTGGAGCAGCAGCGCCGATCCGGCGTTGAGGGCGAAGGCGACGAGTGCCACAACGACGACGATGCCCCCCTCAACCGGGTGGGGATGGCGGAGCCGGCCAACGCCTTCCCACACGATGAACACGGTGATGGCCAGGATCGAGGTGGCGTTGACCAGCGCGGCCAGGATGGTGCCGCGGTGGTAGCCGTAGGAGCGTTCCGCTGTCGGCGACCGCCTCGCCCACCGCACGGCCACCAACGAGGTGATCACAGCGGCCACATCGGTCAGGTTGTGACCGGCATCCGACAGCAACCCGAGCGAATGGGCGACCAGACCGAACACGACCTGAACGGCGACCAACACCAGGTTCAAACCCAGGGTCAACGCGAGGCGTCGGTCCCGAGTCAATCGGCTTCGCCTAGTCCGTGGTGGACGTGGACCAACGCGACATCCATCAACATGCGGACGTGCCCGTCCCGTAGGGAGTAGTGCATCATCCGACCGGCTCGGCGGGCCTTCACGACTTGGTGCAGACGCAGCAATCGCAACGCATGGCTGGTGGCGGACTCGCCCATTCCGGCGGCTGCGGCGAGATCGCACACGCACATCTCGCCGCCCTCCAGCAGGACAGACAGCAAGCGGAGACGACTGGGGTCCGACAGCAACGAGAAGATCGACGCCAGCTCGGCCACTGTCTCCTCGTCCGGCATGGCTTGTTGCACGGCGCGCACCCTGGCTGGGTCCACAAGCTTCAGTTCGCAACCATCAATGGCAACCGGCTCAACCATCCCGCACCACCTCTATCTATGAACAGTTGTTCACAGATAGACTCCGGTTGTCAACCGTCGCTGCTCATCGCTCGGCTCGCAGGCGCTCCTCGACCAGGTCACCCCAAGTTGGTCAAGGGCGGTAGGAGTCGGGCTGAGCGGCGAACATGCCAGCGCACTTCAACGAACAGAACCAGTGGTCGGTGTCGTCGTGGCGGAGGTAGCCGGCGGCCGAGGCGGCGGCGAATTGCATGCGGCAGACGGGGTCGATCACCCAGTCTGGCTCGGTCTGGCACACGGCGAGGTCGTAGAGCTCGACCGGCTCGGCGATGTTCCGAAGCCTCGCTGAGCCGATCGGGGACACGTCGATGCCGAGGTCTCGGGCGGCGGCGGCCACCTCTGAGGTGGCAAGGGTTTGCCCTCCAGAGGCGTGCCCGGCGACCCGGGCGGCGAGGTTGACGGCGGCGCCGAAGAAATCTCCGGCGCGTTCGGCGGCAGCTCCGTGATGGATGCCAGAGCGAGGCGCTGGGAACGATGGGTCGGCTGCGCACGATTGGGCGATTCGGCCGACGGCGCCGATCGCGTCGGACGGGGACTCGGAAACGAGCATCACGGCGTCACCGATGGACTTCACCACACGATCGCCGGCGCGGCATGCCTGTTCGGCGATGGCGACGAAGTGGGCGATGAGATCGGCGGCTTGGTCATCGCCGTGGGCTTCGGTGAGCGCAGTGAAGCCGGCCAGATCGACGAAGCTGAAGCTGCGGTGAACGGTGGAGGACGGCATTGTGCTGTCTCCGCTATGTGCGGGTGGCCGAGAACTTGAACATCTTCGTCGACGATTCAACGCGGATGTCGCCGAAGCCGGCGCGTTCGAGCCGGCTTGGAAGCTCGTCGGGATTGACCAGAACCATGGTGTCGTGAATGTGGGCTGCCCGGAACAGCAGGCTTGATCGACTGTCGGCGCCGCAGAACGGAGCGCCGGGGCGAAGGACTCGGTGCACTTCGCCAAAAAGGCGGTCTTGGAGGTCGGCCGAGGGCACGTGGTGGAGCATGGTGAACGATGTGGCTGACGAGAACCGACCGTCGCCGAAGGGCATGTCAGCTCCGTCGCCCAACACAATGTCGACGTGCGTCCCTCGCCAAGCCGCCTGAAGAGATCGGACAGCGGGAACGTCGCTTTCGACGGCGGTGAGCTTGCGGGCCCGCGCTGCGAGAAGTCGGGTAGTCAGCCCTGGGCCCGGTCCTAGTTCCAAGGCATCGTCACCCAGCTCGGTGGCGCCCAGCACCCAAGGGACGACCTTGTCTTCTAGAGCGCCAGCCCAGCGGGCGGAGCCGCAGTAGCGGCGGTGGATCCAGTTCATCAGGTCGGCTTCGTCGGACTGGCGGTCACGTAGCTGTGACGGTGATCTTCATGCCGGCTGCGTAGTGGCTTGGTTGGTGGCAGCCGATGATGGTTTGGCCGGCGGCGAAGGTGTGGGTGAGCTCGCCGGTGGCGCCCGGTTTGACGGTGATGGCGTTGGCGTCGTTCATGGCCATGGCGTGGTTGCCCACCTGCTTTTCGTGCTCGTCTTGGAACGCCGTGTCTCCGATGACTGCCTCGTGGTCGATCTTGCCCGTGTTGTGGAAGGCGAACTTGACCGGCTGACCGGCTTTGACGGAGATGGCCGAGCGGTCGTATTTGATGTCAGCCATGTTGATGTTGATCTTCTGGGCCGTCCCGCTCGAGCCGGCGGTTGTGGTCTTGCCGCAGCTGGCCGCTACGACGGCGAGGGCTGCGACGGCGATGAGTAGACGGGAGCGGGCGTGCATCTGTTTGTTCTCCTAGGTGTCGGTGACGGGCTGGCGGGTGGCGCTGTAGCGCGCCGGGTCGGCGTCGAAGGCT
>CAXMLU010000564.1:0-4582 GCA_964194255.1 uncultured bacterium | reverse complement strand
GGGATAGACCGTGCCCGGCCGTTCTCGAGAATCGATGCCCGAATTGCCGCAGATCCCAACTTCGTCGCCCGGCCCGCCTACGACCGAAAGTCTGCCCACGCTCGTGACCGAGCTGTGGGAGATGGTCGTCGGCTACGCCAAGCAGCAGACGGTCGAGCCGGTCAAAGGCTTGCTTGGATTCTTGGGTTTTGGCATTGCTGGAGCGGTGCTGACCTCGTTCGGTCTGGTCCTTCTGGCGCTGGCCGGCCTGCGGGTCATCCAGGTGGAGACCACGCTCCACGGGCACCTCAGCTGGTTGCCGTATCTGATTGTTGTCGCCGTCGCCGGCGCCATTGCCGGCCTGGCCGTACGTGCCATTACCAAGCCCAGCCGGGACAAGGAGGGCTAGCAGATGGTCAGAGCAGCCGTGTCGCGTGCGGATAGCCCCGTCACCAGGGCCGACATCGAGGCCAAGCTCCGCCAGATCCGCGGAGAGGTCGACGCTACGGCCGAGGGAGCCAAGTCCTACGTGTTGGCCGCCGGGGTAGCCGCCGCTGTGGTTCTGGTCGGCGCCGCCTACCTGCTCGGCCGCCGCCGGAATCGGAGGAAGACCACCGTCGTTGAAGTACGGCGGTTCTGAGCGTTGACGCAACGCCTGCTCAAGACCCTGCTCCGCAACGGCGTGCGCCGTGGGCTCCTCGGTGGGAGCCGTCCATGGACGGCCGTTGCGGTGGCCGTCGGCGGCCTGCGGTTGTTCCAGCGCCTTACCCGTCCCGGCGATCCGGTCGTGTACCGCGAAGAGCTTCGCCCCGGCGAGACCGTCACGATCAGTCACCTGAGCAACTGACGTTCGTTCCACCCGCGATGATGGTGCGGTGAAGGTCGTACTGCGCAACCCGCGCCGGGAGGTTGACGTGGTCGGACCGGTGCGCGTCCACGCTCTCCTCGACCGGCTCGGAGTGAACCGCGAGTCGGTTCTCGTGATCCGGGGCGACACGCTGGTGACCGGCGACGCCCTCCTCGACGACACCGATACTGTCGAGGTCCGGCCGGTCATCTCGGGGGGCGCGACGTGAAATGCCGCCGCTGCCGCCAGCCGGCGGTGATCGATCTCCGCCGTCATAACGCCGGATTCTGCCGTGATTGCTTCTTGAGGCATTGCCGGGAGCAAGTGGCGCGCACAGTCGAAGAGCACGCCATGATCGGCGCGGGCGAGCGCGTCTTGGTGGCCGTCTCAGGCGGAAAGGACTCCCTCGCCCTGTGGGACATCCTCCTCGGGCAGGGATACGAGGTCGATGGTCTGTATCTCGGGCTCGGCATCGGCGACTACAGCGATGAATCGGGTCAGTACGCGAAGGCGTTTGCCACGCGGCGATCGGCGACGTTGATCGAGGTGGACATCCCCACCGAGTTCGGCTTCGACATCCCCACGGGAGCCAAGGCCGCTCGGCGCGTGCCGTGCTCGGCCTGCGGGCTCTCCAAGCGCCATCTGTTCAATCGGGCCGCCATCGATGGCGGTTACGACGTTTTGGCCACCGGACACAACCTCGACGACGAGGCCGCTGTTCTCTTCGGCAACGTGCTGCGGTGGGATACGGCCTATCTCGGCCGGCAGCTTCCTGTCCTTCCTGGAGGCGAAGGTTTTGCGCGCAAGGTCAAGCCCTTGATCCGGTTGTCTGAGCGGGAGACCGCCGCCTACTGCGTGCTCAGCGGCATCGAGTACATCGTGGAGGAGTGCCCCTTGGCGGCCGGCAACAAGCACCTCGGGTACAAGGAGGCCCTGAACGCCATCGAGGCCCAATCGCCGGGCTCGAAAGCAGCGTTCTATCTCGGCTTCCTCGATCGAGCCTCGTCGCTTTTCACACCGGTCGCCGAAGGAGAACGGGACACGCTGCATCCCTGCCCGTCGTGCGGAGCGCCCACCACCGCCGAGGTCTGCGCGTTCTGCAAGCTGGCGGTGCGCGCCACCCGTGGCTAAAACCTTCAGCCCGGGGGAGCGCGTTCTTCTCTTCGACCGGAAGGGACGCCGGTACCTGGTGACCCTGGCCGAGGGAGGAGAGTTCCACACCCACGCCGGACCCGTCCCCCATACCGAAATCCTCGGCCAGGAGGAAGGCTGCTCGGTCCGCTCGACGCGCGGAGCGCACTACACCGTCGTACGTCCGACGCTGGCTGAGTCGGTGCTGAAGATGCCCCGTGGCGCGCAGGTGATCTACCCGAAGGATCTCGGCCCGATCCTGATGCTGGCCGACATCTACCCGGGTGCCCGCGTGCTCGAGTCCGGCGTCGGCTCGGGGGCGCTGTCGATGACGCTTCTGCGCGCCGGCGCGGACGTGGTGGGCTACGAGCTGCGACCGGACTTCGCCGCCCGCGCCCAGGCCAACGTGGCCGCCTACTTGGGCGGCGACGCCCTTTCCCGATATCGGGTTGAACACCGTGACGCCTACGAGGGCATCTCCCCCGCGGACGGGCCGTTCGATCGCATCGTGTTCGACTTACCGGAACCGTGGCGAGTCATCAAGGCGGCGGCCGGCGTCCTCCGGCCGGGCGGCATCCTGCTGGCCTACCTGCCCACGATCGGCCAGGTCGGGCAACTGCGGGAGGAGCTCACGGCGGTCGGATTCGGCATGGCCGAAACGCTGGAGGTGCTGCAACGGACCTGGCATGTCGAAGGTCAGTCGATCCGACCGGATCATCGCATGGTGGCCCACACCGGCTTCCTGACCCATGCCCGCCTTCTCCAGCCTGACGGTGGGGAAGAGCAGGAGTGAATCTGCTCGATCTGGTGGTGCTTGGAGCCGTGGCCTCAGCCGCGGTGGGAGGGTATCGGTTGGGGTTCCTGGCCCGGGCCACGTCGTGGGTGGGCATGGCGGCCGGCCTGTTCGTTGCCGCCCGCTTCCTTCCCAACGTCATCGACGCCATCCGCCCAGGCGACGCCCGGGCTCGGCTGCTCTTCGCCGTCGCCATCCTTCTCGGCGGTGCGTTCTTCGGTCAGGCCGTGGGGCTGATCGCTGGCGCCCAACTGCACCGGGTCTTGCCGTTCGGTCCCATCCGCATGCTCGACCGGGCGGTTGGATCGGTGCTCGGGGTGATCGGCGTGATGGTCGCGGTGTGGCTGCTGTTGCCTTCCATGGCCAATGTTCCAGGCTGGCCCGCTCGCCAGTCCACCAATTCGTCGATCGCCCACCTCATCGATCGGAACCTGCCGCGCCCCCCGAACACCATCCAAGCCCTGCGCCGCCTGGTCGGCCAGAACGCCTTTCCCCGTGTCTTCGAGGCTCTGCAACCGGCGCAGGACGCCGGCCGGCCCCCGGCCGTTCCGCCCCTCCTGCCGGCGGTGCAGAGCCGGGTGGGCGTTTCGACCGTGAAGGTGTTCGGTGATGCCTGCGGTCGCGAGCAGGACGGCAGCGGCTTCGCCGTCCAGCGCGCCGACACGGTCGTGACCAATGCCCACGTGGTGGCCGGCGAGCCGGCGGGCCGGACATGGGTGCGCCGTATCGACGGTCAGATCTTTCACGCCGTGGTCGAGCTGTTCGATCCCAACCGCGACCTGGCCGTGCTCGGCGTGCCCGGACTCAGCGAGCCGCCGCTCCCGGTCGCCGCTGGCCACGCCGGGGAGTCCGGAGCCGTCTTCGGCCATCCGGGCGGAATCGACAAGCTGGTCGTGGCCCCGGCCAGGATCTTTCGGGAGGTCACCGCCCAGGGCCGCGACCTCTACGACACGCGCAGCACCGGCCGGGACGTGTTTATCCTGGCCGCCACGCTGTATCCCGGCGACTCGGGCGGCGCGCTCGTGAACCTGTCCGGCCAGCTCGTCGGCGTGGCGTTCGCCATCGCCCCCGACCGGCCCGGCACCGCGTACGCCCTGACCAGCGCGGAGCTCAACCTGGCCTTGGCGACGTCTCGGAGCGGGGCCCAGGTGTCCACGCTGGCGTGCGTGGCCGACTAGCGGGTGAGCTGCTAGCGGGGTGGCCGAGTAGCCGCGAACGTGTTACTCGACCTCAATGAAGATGCACTCACCGGGGCATTCCTCGGCCGCTTCGATGACCGCGTCGTCCATGCCGCCGGGCACGTTGGCCAAGCCTTCCGGTCCGCCCGGGTCGCTGAACACCTTGGACCCTTCCTTGACGTAGGCAAGACCGTCGTCCAGCAGCGTGAAGACTGCCGGGGCGATCTCTTCGCAGAGCCCGTCGCCGGTGCAGAGATCCTGATCGATCCAGACCTTCATTTAACGGTGCCTTCGCCTCTCATCAGCGGAATACTTGCCGAACGTATCGACAACCGGGGCTGTTTGTCAATTTCCACGGCACTTACCGGGGAAACAGGGCCAACATACCCGTACAAGCCTCAAGGCCGGTGTATGGTCGATTCAGAGAGGAGGTGGTCCGTGGCCGACTCCGAATATCAGCGGCGACTGGCCGCCTACGAGCACGAAGTGGCCGAGCTTCAGGAGCAGTGCAAGGTCCTGGAGGACGAAGTGAATACCTTGCGCCGGCGGTTGCAGGACGCGCCGAAGAGAGTGCGCACGCTCGAGGAGCGGCTGCTCGAGACCAAGGGCCAGCTTCAGCAGGCCGTCTCCCAGAACGAGAAGCTGACCTACACC
>CAXMLU010000563.1:0-10466 GCA_964194255.1 uncultured bacterium | reverse complement strand
GTTCGGCGTGTTCTGCCGCCGCTGGGGTGTACCTCTCGTCGACGGGGGAACGGTCAGGCTGCCTCGGCTCATCGGTCACAGTCGGGCTCTCGATCTCATCCTCACGGGCCGGGGCGTATCGGGGGAAGAAGCGGTGGCGATGGGCCTGGCCAACCGGACGGTCGAACCCGGCACTGCGCTCGACGCATCGGTGGCACTGGCCCAGAGCCTGGCCGCGCTGCCTCAGCGCTGCCTACGCTCCGACCGGTTGTCGAGCTACGAGCAGTGGGACCTGGCGGAGGAGGACGCGCTCATCAACGAGACCCGCAGGGGACTGGACGTCATCCGCTCGGGCGAGACGCTCGCCGGCGCGTCTCGGTTCGCGGGGGGAGCCGGTCGGCACGGCGTGCCAGACTCCTAGATATGTCCGAACCCCACCAACACTCTGACCGGGCGGAGCGGGAGCTGGAGACCGAGCGCGAAGTCGAGGACCAGGCCGCCCGCGAGCCCGACGACCCGGTCACGCATGCCGAAGAGGTCGAGACCGAGCTCATGGAAGAACGCACGGAAGCCGAGGAGACCGACCACTAGCGCGTGGCTAGCCGGCCACCGCCCGCTGCACGTCGGCGCCATCGCCGGCCAGCACCACGTACTCGGTGTTGTGCAGATGTGATACCTGCCCAACCCTTTCCCCTTCTGGGTTGTAAATGCCGATCTGGGCTCCGACATAGCGGCGGGAGTCGAAGGACAGCACCTCGACGGCGCCCCGAACCGCACAGATCTCGATGACCTGCTCGATCGGCACCCACCCCTCGTCGCTGAACGACACCACGACGACCCGCGCATCGAGGTTGGCGACGACCACGGCCAGCGCCCGCGCGATGCCGTGGCGCTTGTTGAACGGGCTATGGGTTTCCGGTTCACGCGCATCGAGGCGCTTGCACGCCACCCCGTAATGCTCGGGCGCATCCCACGCCACCAGCGTCTCCCACACGTGATAGTTGGTGAAATAGCGGTGCTGGTTGTACGGAGGATCGAGATAGGCGAGATCGACAGGCGGCAGCGTCCCCGCCACATCCACGGCGTCACCAAGCACGGCGACGCCGCGGCCGTTCAGCAGCTCGGGCACACGTAGTCGCAGCGGTTGGTAGCTGCGGGCGGCCCACTGTTTTAGGTAGGCCATCTGCACCCCGGTTGTGGAATCGACGCGATCGGCGGCCTCGAGCAGGCTGGTGAGCAGGATCGGCTCGAGCGGCGTCCCCGCGTAGTCCTCGGCGATGGCCTCACGAATGGCATCGATGCGCTCGCCGTTGAACGGCTGGAAGTACCGAGCCTGAACGCAGAAGGTCTCCGTCACGTACCCGGGTCGTCCGGCCAGCGCGTCAAGGCGGGCCACGGCCCGCTCCAACGCAGTCCGGTCGACCGAAGCGGCGTCGGTCGCGACGTAACAACTGGCCAGCACTTCGGAGTAGCGGGCGGCGTCGACTGCGGTCACGACCACGCCCTGGCGCTTGAACTCCTGGGCGACCCGCGTCGTACCCGTGAACAGATCCACCGCGCTCCGGGCTCCCGACTGCCTGCAGATGGCGCCAAGGGCGGGAACCAGCCGCCGCTTCGAACCGAGGTACTTGATCACGCCGTCACCGGTGCGGCATCCGGGTGACGGTTCCGCCGAAGCCCCTCGGCAGCCCATTGCGGAGCACGGTGGCCGCAGCCTGCTTGCCTCGATACGCCACCACCACCAGGGCGAAACGGCCCGAGCGGTCGGCGGGCCGCGGCTCCACCACGTCCGACGGTTGGAAGGGACCCTGATACGCGATGACGCATGCCGCCTTCTTGCCCAGACTCGGAAAGCGCTGGGTCAGGATCGGGAACGTCTTTTTGAGCTCGCGTGGGGACAAGCGACGTACACCGACGAACTCGCCCTTCCCGTGTACCGCTTGCTTGGCGATGGGCAGGGCGGTGAAGCAAGGGGACACATCGGCGGAGAACAAGCTCTGGCCGGAGCAGGCGCCCCCCACCAGCGTGATGGCCACGCCAGTGGCGAGGGCGGCCAGAGACGCGCGGACCCTGGCCCGGTTCATTCGGCCGCCACCAGGACTGGTTGAGGGACGGCGTCTTTCTTGGGGTTGGTCGCCGTCACCACGGCCCACGCCGCCCAGCCGATCGGCAACAACGCCCAGAAGGCGATGAGGCGATAGAGGAGCACGGCGGCCACGGTCGAAGCTTCCGCCCCGCCGTAGGCCACCAGGGCGATGGTCAGGCTCCCCTCCACCACACCGAGCCCGCCGGGCGTGATCGGGAGGTTGGCGGCCAGTTGCGCGGCGCCGTAGGCAAGGAACAGCGCCCGCCACGGGACGGGAGCGCCGACCGCGAGAAACGCCGCCACCAAGCAGCCGCAGTCCCACACCCAGTTGCCCAGCGCCAACCCGCCAGCGACCACCCAGTCCTCGCGGCTCGGCGAGACACGGGTGATGCGAGTCAGCAGGTCATCAACGAGCTGCGCCGGATCGCCGGCCGGACGCTTGAACAACCGTTGGCTGAGGCGAAGTGTTGCGGCTACGGCCGTCATCAGGATGCGCCGTTGGCGCCAGAGGGCGACCAATCCCACCGTGACGGCAACCACGATGGCGATCACCTGGGCCAGGTCCAAGGCCGATCCCTGGCTGCCTGCGGCCAGGAGACCGACGGTCGCCAGCACGACCAGAGTGATCTGGCTCAAGGCGGTGGCCGCCACCAACGTCCAACCGGACAGGATCTCGCTGGCACCCCGATGACGGAACTGTCGGTATGCCCACACCGCCGACCACGCCGTGCCGCCCGGGAACGAATTTTCGATGGCGTTACCGGCCAGGGTGATGGCCGTCAGCGCCGGGAGGCGGAGATGGACGCGGCCGGCCCGCAGCAACCGTTGTTGGAGGACGGCGAAGCACAGGATGGCCACCGCCTCCGCGGCCAACGCCGCCACTACCCAGGCCGGCTTCAGGTCTTCCAGGTAGACGCTGGCCCCGGCCAGCTCGTCCCGCTTGCCCGCGACCGCCCATGCCGCGATGGCGAACGCACCGAGGAGGAAGGCGATCTTGACCACGAGGAACAACCGCCGGCGGGACGCGCGTCGGGGTGCGGGCGCGTCGACGGTCAGAGATGGGGCGACAGGGGGTGGCATCCCCCACTCATCGTAGGACGATGCCCACCTCCCGTCGGTGCTCCCTCTCCCGGGAAAGCGGGTCCTGGACGCGGGCGATGAGGCGGAGGAGGTCGTCGCGGTGGCGCCGTTGGAGCGGGTCGAGCGGAACCGGCTCGATGGTCTGAGGCGCGATTCCCCAGCGCTCCCGGTAGGCCTCGAAGGCGGCGGCGCCTTCTCGCCAGCTTCTACATTTGTTGCCGGGTTGGCGGGGCGGGCCGAGCGCGGCGGTGAGCTCCGGGCCGGGGAGTGCTTCGGCGGCCCGGCCGAGCAGGTGCCGCCGGTCCTCGATGGCGCGGTCGAGCCGGGCCAGGCGGTCCAGGTCCGGTCGCCTTCGATTCGTCCAGCTTTCGAAGTCTGTGGCTTGGACTTCCAGTTGTGCGACGGCCCGCTCAGCCGCGTCCCGTCGTTGCCGGGCAGTGGCCGATGCTTCGGGGGCCAACGCCCAGTGGGCGGCGGCGGCCCTTTCCTCCCTGGCGCTGATCAGCGCGCCGGTGACGTCGGCCGGCATGGCGGCCAGCAGGTCTGCAGCCAGCGCGGAGCGTGCCGACTCGAGTTGGCCAAGTCCGGCGTCGAGGGCATGTGCGGCTTCGGAGTGGAGGGCATGTGCGGTGTCGGAGTGGAGGGCGTTGGCGTGGCCGCCGTTGGCGCAGGCCAGCCGGGTAAGCCGGTCGCCGCTCAACGGGCTCCGCCCCGGGCGGCCTCCGGCGACGAGATAGACGTGTTGATCGTCGGATGGCGGGCCGCGCCCGCTGGACCCGAGCATGAACGTGTCCGCGGCGCCCAGGGCACGTCGGCGGGGCGGCAGGGCATAGGCGTGAGCGAGGACGGTTCGACCTACCGATCCGGCGGCGAGCACGACGGGACGGCGCCGGCCGGCGAAGTCGATCGTGATCGTGCGCCGCTCGGCGTCGATGGCGCTCACCGTGCCAACCTGACCCGCCACCAGCCTCAGCGCCGGAGCCGACCGGCGCACGACGACCGGTTCTCCGGCCCGGTACTCGCGGCCACCGGCGTTGACGGCGGGGCCATCGATGCGGCCGTCGGCGATGAGCCGCTGGCGCGCCCGCCGATTGAGGTCGTCCATCTCGGCGCGCGTGGCGGCGACCATGCGTCCTGTTCCCGCCGATCCGCGGCTCCAGTCGTCGACCATCGCCTGGCGCTGGCTATCGGGGTCGGCGGTGAAGGTCACCGTTCCGCCGGAGCGGACGAACTGGGCGACACGGGCCGGTGGCGTGCTCCGGCTCGGCGGACCGGGAATCTCCTCGATCAACGGCCCGGGTCCACCCACGGCGCAGTGCAGTCGGGAGAGCAGCTCCCTCCCTTCGAGCGCGGCTGGACGTCGTTCGTGGTCGATCAGCACCACCCTTTGCCCGCTGGCCTTGGCTCGGCCGATGAGGTCGGCGAGTACGCGGCTGCCGAGACGATCGGCGCCGTCGACCACCACGACGCCCGCCGCGGCGGCGTCGGCGTCGGCGTCGGCGATGGCGACGGCCTCAATCCCGGTGGCCGCCTCGAGGGCCGCCGCCGCTCCTCGCGATGGCGTGAGCGCAAGCACGGTGGTTCCGGCCGTCTCCCACGCCGCCCGAGCCGCTTCGATCACGGCGTTCCTTTCCAGCTCGGCCCGTGCCCGCAGGACCGTCACCGTGAACGGCGAGGAGACGATGTCGATGACCGCCGCGGCTTGGCCAGGACCGAGGCTGGGTCGCGAAGCGAGGTGTACGTGGTTGACGACGGCGGGCGTGTTTGCCCACGTCGATGTGGTGACTTCGGCGAGCACGCGTTCATCGAGGCCGGCCACCTCGGGCGTCGTGTACCGCGGGGTCGAGCGTGGTCTTCCGACGGGTGCGGCGTCTGGTGTGACTCGCACGATGGCGGGGGAGGTCAGCAGTCGTTCGACCTCGGCTTCGATATCGGCGACGGGCGCGCCCGCTTCGAGACGGTAGGCGACTGCTCGCACCAGGTTGCTCCGCGTGAAGTGTGACGATCGGGCGGTGAGCCCCTCCGACCCCAACAGGTCGCCGACGGCGGCGGCGTCGAGCCGAGTGGAGTGCGGGAGAGTCGGCGTGCTCACGGTGATTGAGGCGGCGTCGAATCCCGTCCGTCGGGCTCGAGCCGACCAGCTGTCCGGCCCGGCGTTCGTCACCTCTGCATCACCGTGCTTGGGTGGACGGGTGGCCAGCTGCGCGACCCGATTGGCGCGCCGGCTTGGCTCCGCCCCCGCCCAATCGCTCCATCCGGCCAGGTGAGCTTGAATCTGCCGGCGCCGTCGCGAGAACTCATGCACCGTCTCCCGTGGCACTTCGACGACATCGCCGAGCCCCCCGTCGCGCCGTTCCCACGTCAGGCTCAGACCGGCCCTGGACGCGTAGTACCGCAACGCCGATTGGTACAGCGCCCCGGCGGCGCGGGCCTCGGTGTAGAGCCAGCGTCCATCGAGCGAGCTCCACACGCCGTCCAGGTCCTGCACGGCGTTGGCCACCAGCACGTGGGTATGGAGGTGCGGGTCCCGCGCCCGACTGGTGTAATGCCGAAAACCGGCCGCCACCAAACCTTCGGTGGCCGCCAGCCGCCCCTCGGAGCCTCGCCGCGCCCAGGCGGCCCGCCGGTCGAGATAGCCGAACGCGTCGGCGACGGCCGCGTCGTGGGCGGCCACGACCGCCGCCGATGCGTCTGGTCGGCCGAGCGCCCCGATGATCGACAACGGCTTCGGCGCGCACAGCGCCACGTCATGGCCAAGCCGCCGCCGGCGGGGAGCACTGGCCCACCGCGGCTCGCCAGTCACCGGATCGAGGCCGTGCAGCACCTGTCGAAGTTGCTCGGATGTGGGAGCACCGGTCAGGCCAAGGTGCGCGGCACCGCGACCCATCCATGTTCCGTTGCCGACCTGATCCGCGGCCAGGCTGCCGAGGTAGTACTCGACCTCACCGGGAGACCCGATGATGAGCAACGGCCGGACTACGTCGCCGGCGGAGAATCGCCCTCGTAGCGTCCGGCCAGGTCGAAGACGAGGGCGACGTAAGCGGGATCATGGTTGTAGTTCCAGATCGCCGACCACCACCCGGCCGGGGTGCCCGCCCCATTGGCGCACAGGTATCCCACCGCTGAAGCCACCGAGTCAGCCGGGTCGTTGATGTCGGGGACGGCGTCGCCGTCGGTGTCTATCCCGTACGTCGCCCACGTGGACGGGATGAATTGCATCGGGCCCTGCGCCCCTGCGGACGAGGGATGGACGTTTCGTCCGTGGTTGGCCTCCACTTTGCCGATGCCGGCCACGATCGACCACGGCAGGCCAGTACATGCCGGCGCGGCCTGCCGATAGAGGGCGAGCATGGCCGCCGGGATGTCGGCGATGGCGAACGCGCTCGGGGGTCCGCCGGTCAGTGCCGGCGCCTGGCCGCCGGGCGGGCCCCCTGGCCCTGCTCCTGCTCCTGGCCCTGCTCCTGCTACCGCGGCCAGGGCGGCCAGCGAGGCCACCGCCACCAGGAGGAGGACCGCTCCCACCGGACCGGCCACCACCGCCACCAGTACTGTGCGCTTCATGGAAACACACTAGCATCCCATGAAAATCTATGTAATACTCGTCGCCAGGACGGTCAAACGAGGAGGTCGTGCGGTGCGGTTGCTTGCCCAGGTAGTGCCGTTTCGTCCGGATCCCACGGGACTACCGGGCTCCGCCGCTCTGCAGCACATGACCAACGGCGTCGGGTTCTGGGCGCTGATCTTCGCCTTGGCGGGGATGCTGATAGGAGCCGGCGCCTGGGCGGTCGGGAATCATTCCCAGAACTACCACCAGGCGTTCAACGGTCGTCGCGCCGTGCTCGTCTCCGGCCTTGCCGCGCTCATCGTCGGCGCCGCACCTGCGCTCGTGAACTTCTTCTACAGCGCCGGCCGAGCCGTGAACGGGCAGTGAATGCCAGCCTGGTCAATCTCGGCGCCGACCAGATCTTCGGTGCGCTTACCAACTGGATCGTCGAGAGCGCGGTCGGCGTCTTCGATGCCGCCCTCTCGTCGGCCATCGGCACGACGACGCCCAACCTAGGAGCCCAGTGGTTCAGGGACCACTACTCGTCGATGTTGGCGCTGGCCGCGGTGGCCGTGGTTCCCCTCCTGTTGGCCTGTGCCATCAGTTCCATCATTCGCCAAGATCCGGCGCGGCTTGTGCGCGCCGTTTTCCTCCAGTTACCCCTCGCCGGGCTGGGAACCGTGCTTGGAGTTGAACTCACACAGCGACTGGTGGACCTGGTTGATCTGCTGTGCACCCAGGTGTGGCCGAGTCCGGGGTCGGACCTGGCCAGCCTCAACCAGAACCTGGCCGGCCCGAAGGGCGTCGGAGCGGCGCTCGTCGCCGGCCTTCTCGCTATTGCCTCGCTCACCCTCTGGCTCGAACTCGCTCTGCGCCAGGCGGCGATCTATGCCACCACACTGCTCTTGCCGCTGTTCCTTGCCGGTTTGGTTTGGCCCGCGACGGTCCGCTACGCCAAGCGAACCGCGGAGACTCTGGTCGCCCTCATACTTTCCAAACTGGTGATCGCGGCGGTGCTGTCTCTCGGACTTGCGGCCGTTGGTCAAGCCAGCCGGACCACTCTTCAGCCGTTGATGGCTGGTGCCGCGCTGACGTTGCTGGCGTCGCTGGCGCCGTGGGTGCTCCTGCGTCTGGTGCCCGTCATCGAGACCGCCGCCGCCGCCCACCTCGACGGTGTTTCGAAGCGCAGCATCCAGAGCACCACCCTCACGGGCTTTAGTCATCAAGCCCCCCACCTCATCACCGAAGCGCTTCGCAACTCGGGCGGGCCGAGTCCGGCGAGCGCGGTCAAGGCCGCGGTCGCGGGCGCGGCCGTCCCATCCCCTGCGGCTCACGGTCCGGACCTGCTCGACACCAGCGTCCGCGAGCTCCTTCCTCGGGCGGAAGACCCGCAAGGTGGATGAACCGAGGCAGTACCAGTTCAGCCCGTTGGAGCGGCGAGGCCTGCTCGTCGGCTTGCGGGGCGGGCAACTCGGAGTCCTCGCGGCCAGCGCGCTCCTGACTATTGGGCTGCTTCGCACGGCCGGGCCGACGGGTGTCGCGTTGGCGGTCGGTATGGTCGTAGCCGGCATCATCGCGGCCTTCGGTTCGGTGCGGGGCCAGACCGTCGAGCAGTGGGCGCCGACATGGTGGCGATGGGGATGGGACGCCCTTTGGTGTCATCACCGCTGGCTGTCGGTCGCCCCCTTGACCGGATTTCGCCGGCGGAATCCGCCCGGTCAGGGCGCGCTGATCAGCTGCGGCCGGCTTGAGCTGCTGTCGGCCGCATCGCCGGCCGATGGCCGAGTCGCCGGCGTGCTGCACGACCGCATGGCGGGGACCTACAGCGCGCTGCTCGCCGTCCAGGGGCGTTCATTTGCGCTGCTCGACACCGCCGAGAAGGAACGGCGACTCTCCGCTTGGGCAACCGTCCTTGCCTCCTTGGCCCGCGACGGGAGTCCTATTGTCCGGCTGCAGTGGGTCGAGCGCAGTCTGCCCGCCGAAACGGACCGGCTCGACGCCAACTTGGGCCAGGCTCGGGCCGAAGCGACCCCCGAATGCGTCGCCAGTTACGCCGAACTGCTCCTGGAGGCCGGTGCGGTCACCCAGGACCACGAGGTCCTCCTGGTGCTGTCGGTCGACTCCCGCCGTGGCGCCCGCGCCATCCGCACCTTCGGCGGGGGCCGGCGCGGCGCGTGCGCGCTGGTGGCGAGGGAAGTCCGCCTTCTCGAGGGCCAACTGCGCACCGCCGAAATCACGGTTGACCGGATCCTGCGCCCCGCCGACGTCGAGGCCTGCCTGCGCCGCGCCCATCAACCCGATGGATGGATCGCGCCGGCCCCGAGGTTGGCCGGTCCGACCGGCGCCTTCGATCCCTGGCCGGTGGCCACCGAGGCGACGTGGTCGGACTTTGTCACCGACCATGTCCGGCATGCCACCTACTGGGTGGCCGAGTGGCCTCGGGTCGATGTCGGCCCGGACTTCCTCTCGCCGCTTCTGCTCCAGTCGCAGGGCAGGCGCACGGTGTCAGTGACTATGTCACCGGTCAGCCCCCGGGAAGCGGCGCGGGAAGTGGAAGCGGCCAGAACCGCCGATGCAGCCGACGAGGAGCTCCGGCGCAGAGCCGGCTTCCTGAGCACCGCCCGCCGTCGCCGGCAGATGGAGGGTGTCCAACGACGAGAAGCCGACCTGGCCGAGGGCCACGCCGACTACCCGTACTCCGGGTATGTGACCGTGACCGCCGCCGATGTCACCGAGCTCGACCGGGCGTGTGCCGAGCTCGAACAGACAGCCCACCAATCGCATCTGGAGCTGCGACGGTTGTTCGGCCGCCAGCGAGAGGCGTTCACGTGGACGCTGCCGCTCGGTCGGGGACTGCGGTGATACGCGATGGGCCAAGCCCGCCCGTTCACCGGGCCACCACCGCCCACCTCCAGGCCGCGTACCCGTTCGTCGCCGAAGCCGGGCTGGGCTCGAGCGGGGCATACATCGGCCGGGACCTGCTCGGCGGCGCCTTCTGTTACGACCCGTGGGAGTTGTACGAGCGGGGCATGCTCACCAATCCCAACATGGTGGTGATCGGCCAGATCGGTCGGGGCAAGTCGAGCTTCGTGAAGTCTTATCTGTGGCGCCAGCAGGTCTTCGGCCGCCAAGCCTGGGTGGTCGATCCGAAGGGCGAATACGGCCCGCTCGCCCGCGCCTGCGGAACCGAGCCGCTGCGGATCGTGCCCGGCGGGATGGTGCGCCTCAATCCGCTCGATGCCGGACCACCAGATCCAGGCACGGCGGGCCGCCCCGACGTTCTCCGCCGACAGTCGCAGCTCCTGGCGTCGCTGTCCGAGGCATCCCTTGGCCGCTCCCTTACGCCGCGGGAGCGGACCGCGGCCGACCTGGCGTTGCGGTCGGTCCACGGGCGAGGGGGCCAGCTCACGCTTCCTGCGGTCGCCGCCGCCCTCCTCGAGCCGGGACCGGAATCAGCGGCGCTTGTGCATACCGACTCGGCGGCGCTCGCCGCCGACGGTCGCGACGTCGCACTCGAGCTGCGCCGTCTGATCGAAGGTGACCTGGCCGGGATGTTCGACGGTCCCACGAGTGCCCATCTCTCACTTTCAGGCCCGCTCGTGACCCTGGACCTGTCCGCGCTGTACGCCTCGCCGGCCCTCGGGATCCTGATGACCTGTGCAACGGCATGGCTCCAGGCCGCGCTGATCAACAGTGATGACCGAACTCGGCGCATCGTCGTCGTGGATGAGGCCTGGGCCATCTTGTCGAATCTAAGGATCGAATTAACCCATACTC
>CAXMLU010000562.1:0-4089 GCA_964194255.1 uncultured bacterium | reverse complement strand
CCCCGCCATACCGGCCGGAGGCGCGGATAGACAGCCGGCTGGTCCATGCCGCTCGGCCCGTGCTCGACCGCCTGGAGTCCGCCTTGGCGGGCGCCCCGATGAGCGTCATCCTCACCGATGCCCGTGCGTTCGTGCTGGAGCGCCGGGCCGGCGAGCATTCCCTCAACAAACAGTTGGACGCGATCCTCCTGGCGCCCGGGTTCAGCTACGCCGAGCAATTCGTTGGCACCAACGGCATCGGCACGGCCATCGAGGAACGCCGATCGACGCGAGTCTTCGGGTCCGAGCACTTCTCCGAGCGCCTCCAAACGATGTCGTGTGCTGGGTCGCCTATCAGGAACTTGTTGAACGGTCGCCTCGAGGGCGTCATCGATCTCACGGCCAGGCGCACCGATGCCAATTCGCTGATGGAGGCCCTAGCCCAGGAAGCGGCCGCCGAGATCGAGCAACGCCTCATCCAACAAAGCAGCGAACGTGAACAGGCTCTTCTCAGCGAATTCTTGGCCGCCAACCGTCGGACCGCCAAGGCCGTACTGGCCCTCAGTGACGATCTCGTTATGACCAACGACGTGGCCGACCGTTCGTTGGACGGGTCGGACCATCTCATCTTGCGGGAGAAAGCAGCCGAACTGATAACCGGGAACCACGATACCTCCGGTTACATCGAGCTTTCCCGGGGCCAGATGGCGCGACTGCGGTGCCACCCCGTCGCCAGCTCGGCGGGCTCAGCAGGAACGATTGTAGAGATCGCCCTGGGTGAGGCCATCCCGCGGCACCACACTCCCAGCAGCATGCCGGCCGAACCCTTACCGGGTCTCGCCGGGCATAGCACGGCGTGGATCGAGGCAACGAACCATGTCGAGACACATTGCAGAAAGCGGTCCTGGGTGCTTCTCGTCGGGGAGTCCGGGGTCGGCAAGTTCGCTCTGACCGAGGCCGCTCACCGCCGGTGGTATCCGGCTCGGCGGTTGACGGTGCTCGATGCCCTTAAGTGTGGCGCCGATGTAGATGCCTGGCTGGCGAGAAACGTCGATCTCGACGACCTGCCGGCCACACTGCTTGTGCGCCACGTTGATCGGATGGGCCCGGCGGCACTCGGCCAGTTGGATGCTGTGCTGCATAGGCTGCACCACCACCCACATGGGCCCTGGATAGTGGCGACCCTGCACTCGGACACCGACGTGGAAGTACATCTCGAAAAGCTCCTCCAGCACTTCGCCGAATCAGTGCCGGTGCCGCCCCTTCGGCGCCGGATCGAAGACATACGTGAGCTGGTCCCGCATCTCCTGCAGCGCCACGCTCCGGGCCGGCGCATCGCCCTCGCCCCGGACGCGATGCAGACCCTGCTTCGCGGTGCTTGGCCTGGCAACGTCGCCGAACTTGAGCAGGCCCTGCGCAGCGCGCTCGCACACCGGCACACGGGTCAGATCACCGTCGCCGACCTTCCGGAGTCCTGCCACGCCACCGGTCGGCGGGTCCTGTCCGAGTGGGAGTGCATTGAGCGCGACGCGATCATCCGCTTTCTCAGGGGGGCCAACGGGGACAAGATCAAGGCGGCGGTCCGCCTGGGGATCTCACGGGCAACGATTTATCGAAAAATCCGCACCCTGGGGATCAGCATCGAGCCGGAACCCGACCACGAGCGGGAAGCGCACCAAGGGCTATAGACTTGGCACCACTTAGTGGTGAATGGCCAGGAATATCAGTACGCCATTCAGGGCAATGATCACGGCCGCGGCCGCGGCCGCCGCCCTAGACGTGCGCCGGCGATTCACCCACCCTCCCATGAGGTCGGTCCGCCGGGTTAGCAGCACGAGGGGCACCAGGGCGAAGGGGATACAGAAGGACAAGACGACCTGGCTGATGACCAGCGCCTCAGTGGGGTCCGTACCGAGGCCGAGCACCGCCAAGGCGAGAATCGCCGAGGCCAGGCGGCGCAGCGCGACGGGCAGCTGTCGTCGGATAAAGCCCTGCATGATGGCCTGGCCGGCGAACATGGCCACGCTCGAAGAGGCCAGCCCGCTGGCGAGCAGGGCGATCGCGAACACCCCGGCGGCGAGCGCCCCGGCCCGATGCCCGAAGGCCGCGTAGGCGCCCTGCAGGGTGTCGGTGCGGCCACCCGATCCGTGAAGGAGCGAGCCCGCCGCCACCACCATGGCCAGGTTGACCGCACCGGCGATACCCATGGCGACGAAGACGTCAGCCCGCTGGACCCGGAGCAGACCTTTACGGTCGGCGCCTGCCAGTCCTGAGAACCGCTCCTGGGTCAGGGCCGAATGCAAGTAGATGACATGTGGCATCACGGTGGCGCCGACGATTCCCGACGCCAGCAGCAGGCTGCCCTGGCCAGTGAAGCGGGGGACGAAGCCTCCCAGGACCTCGGAGGCCGGGGGGTGGCCGTGGAGCGTCTCGTAGAGGAACGCCACCGTTACCACGAGGAGCAGCCCGGTGATGACGCCCTCGAATCGTCGCTGGCCGGCAGAGTGCACGCACAGGACAACAAAGGAGACGAGGGCGATTATCACCCCGCCGGCGAACAGTGGCACACCGAAGAGCAGCTGAAGGGCGACCGCCCCGCCCACCAGCTCGGCTAGGTCGGTCATGACGGCCACGAGCTCGGCCTGGGCCCACAGGCCCCACACCACCGGCTTCGGGTAGCGCTCTCGGCAGAGCTCGGGCAGGCTCCGTCCCGTGGCGATCCCGAGCTTGGCCGAGAGGTACTGCAGGAGCATGGCGACGATGTTGGCCAGCAGGACCACCCACAACAACAGATAGCCGTACCGGGCGCCGGCCTGAACGTTGGTGGCGAAGTTGCCCGGGTCGACGTACGCGATCGACGCCACAAACGCCGGCCCCATGAGCGAGAGAACGACTCGCCAGCCCAGGCCCGCCGTGCAACTTCGAGCAGGGGCCTGCTCGTCCTTCACGGATTGGGCGGGACCTTCTCCGGTTGGCGAATCGACGAAGCTCACGTCTCGCCCGCGGGGCGGGCGCTTACCACCTATCAATGCTCAAGGACCAGCTCCATGGCGGTGGCGAGGGCGCCGCCAAAGGTGTGCAGCGTGTCATGCGGAGGACGTCCGACTCGAACGAGAAGTGGACCGCCAAGGGGCTGGCGCTCCACAGCTTCTACGCGGTCACCCAGGGAGATGCGGTGATCGGCAAGGTAGCGGAGCAACTCCGGGGCAGCGTCCGCGACCCGTACCAGCTCGCCGGCCATTCCGGGTTCGATGGCGGACAGCCTTGTGGTGCGCTCCTCAACAATCCGTCCCTCCGTCGTCGGAATCGGATCCCCATGCGGGTCACGGGTCGGATTGCCGAGCTTTTCTGCCATCCGGTCCAACAGCCTTTCGGAGATCACGTGTTCGAGGACCTCCGCCTCGTCATGAACCTCATCCCACAAAAAGCCCAAGGCCTCCACGAGGTACAGCTCAACGATCCGGTGCCGGCGCAGGACGCTCAAGGCCAGCCGGCCGCCTGACCGGGTGAGTCCCACATCCCGGTATCGAAGATGGGTGACCAGACCCAGCTCACCCAGCTTGCGCACCATCCCCGAAGCCGACGACACGCTCACGCCGAGCCGGTGGGCCAAGTCGGTCGTCGTAACGGGACCAAGGCCCCGCTCGTCGAGTGTATAGACGGCCTTGACATAGTCCTCTACGGCCGTCGATCGATGCGGAGGCGAAGCCACCATGGCACTATGGCAGGCCAAAGAAATCGCGCGAAAGCCCTCGCCGAATATCCCGCGGCAAGCGACAAATCAGTGCGAACGGAACCAACCCGAAAAGTGCCCACAGTGCCCACAACGGATCGCTCTTCGCGACGGCCACCCCCAAGGTGAACAACACGAAGAGCAGAACCCCGATATGCATGCGCCACTCGGAGCGAGAAGAACGCCCCTCAAACTGTTGGCGAGAGTTCGGTGCGGCGTTCACCCGGTTAAGGTAAGCCCAACAATGCGACCCTGGGCGTCTTAAGTTGAGACGGCGCGGCACCGTTGCGTTGGAGGGATTTGGACCTTCGGGCAGGCTGGCGGGATGTCGTGGCGCACTGCCATCTGTCGGTTGATCGCTCGGAGTTCGCCGGGTT
>CAXMLU010000561.1:0-6277 GCA_964194255.1 uncultured bacterium | reverse complement strand
GGCGCTGGCCTGTGGCGGGGCCGCTGTCCTCGGCCACTGTTTTCCGCCGAATCGTACCGGCGGCAAGGGGGTGGCGACGGCGGCGGGGATGATTGCAGTCATCGAGCCCGGCCTGGCCGTCGGTGCGGCGGCGGCGTGGGCGGCCGTGGCCAAGGGACTCGGCCAAGCTTCGGTGGCCTCGCTGACGGTCGCCGCCAGCCTCCCGCTGGCCATGGTCGTTCGGCGGCGGCCGGCCGGTGAGGTGGCGGCGGTGACCCTCTTGGCGGCGTTCGTCGTGGCCCGCCACGCCCCCAACCTGCGCCGCCTGGTGCGGGGTGAGGAACGCGGGATCAGGTAGAAAGAAGCCATGTCCCTCCCTGTCAGCAAGGCGGTCATTCCCGCGGCCGGGCTCGGCACCAGGTTCCTGCCAGCGTCGAAATCCCAGCCCAAGGAGATGATCCCGCTGGTGGACAAGCCGGCCATCCAGTACGTGGTGGAGGAGGCGGTGCGCGCCGGGATCCACGACATCCTCGTCATCACCGGCCGAGGAAAACGAGCCATGGAGGACCACTTCGACCGCAGTTTCGAACTGGAGTACTACCTGAAGGCCACCGGCAAGCTGGATCAACTGGAGGAGATGCGAGCCATCGCCGAGATGGCCGAGATCCACTACGTGCGCCAGGGTGAGCCCAAAGGTCTCGGCCACGCCGTGTCCGTCGCCCGCCAGCACGTGGGGCACCAGCCCTTCGCGGTTCTGCTCGGCGATGACATCATGCACGAGCGCGAGGGGATCCTCGAGAGCATGCTCGGCTTCTTCGTCGAGCATGGGCAGTCCGTGGTCGCCTTGAAGCAGGTGAGCGCGGACGAGATCTCCTCCTACGGTTGCGCGGTCGCCGATCCGGTCGAGGACAACCTGGTTCGCATCCTGGATATCGTCGAGAAGCCGGCCCCGCACGAGGCGCCATCGAATCTGGCGGTCATGGGTCGTTACGTGTTCACGCCGGAGATCTTCGACGCGCTGGAACGCCTCACTCCCGGCAAAGGCGGCGAACTCCAACTGACCGACGCCATCAAGCTCCTGCTTCACGACCAGACGGTCTACGGCTTCACCTTCGAGCACGGCCGCTTCGATGTGGGCAACAAGCTCGACTACTTGCGGGCCACGGTTGAGTTGGCCCTCGAGCGGGAGGATCTCGGGCCAGGCTTTCGGGCCTTCCTCGCCGATCTCTGTAGGCGGGAGAATTTGGCATGATCCCTCTCGACGAGGCCACCGAGTTCGTCTTGGCCGGTTGCACCCCGCTGCCCGCCATCGACATGGAACTTGATGACGCGCTTGGATGCGTCCTGGCCGACGATGTCTTCGCCGCCGAGGCCGTTCCTCCGTTCGCCAACACGGCCATGGACGGATACGCGGTGCGGGCCGACGACACGTGCGGCGCCAGCCCGGCCAGCCCGGTCGCCCTGCGCGTCATCGGCACATTGGCGGCCGGCGCGGCTCCCATCATCGAGATCGGTCCCGGTCAGGCGGTGCGCATCATGACGGGTGCACCGATCCCGCCGAGCGCGGATGCGGTCGTCATGGTCGAGCGCACGGAGGCGGTCGGCGACCATGTCCACGTGGCCCAGGCGGCGGCGCGGGGTGATCATGTCCGCCCGCCGGGCGAGGACATCGTCGCCGGGCAGCAGGTCTTCGCGGCCGGCACCGTGCTCGGACCCGGGCATCTCGGCGTCCTGGCCAGCATTGGCGTGCTCAGCGTGCGGGTGCACCCGAAGGCGACGGTCGGCGTCCTCTCCACCGGCGACGA
The DNA here is from genome assembly GCA_964194255.1 of uncultured bacterium. Classification (GTDB taxonomy): domain Bacteria; phylum Actinomycetota; class Acidimicrobiia; order Acidimicrobiales; family CAXMLU01; genus CAXMLU01. The sequence continues at coordinate 4,493 of CAXMLU010000561.1, read as the reverse complement.
ATTGGTCGAGGGAGGCGGACCACTCCGGGCTGGACAGATTCGCGATTCCAACCGGCACACGCTGTTGGCTCTGCTAAGGCAGGCGGGGTGCAATGCTGTCGACCTGGGTCTGGCCAGAGACGACGAGGCGGTCATCGCCGCCGCGCTGAAGCGGGGCATCGGCGCCTGCGACGCCGTGCTCACCAGCGGCGGCGTGAGTGTCGGCGACTTCGACTACGTGAAGAAAGTGCTCGACGACCTCAGTGCGCACACAATGCGATGGATGCAGGTCGCCATCCGGCCGGCCAAGCCGCTCGCCTTCGGGGTGGCCGACGGCACGCCGATTTTCGGCCTGCCCGGCAACCCGGTGTCGAGCATGGTGAGCTTCGAGTTGTTCGCCCGACCCGGACTGCGCAAGATGATGGGTCACCGCCGGCTGCACAGGCCTCGGCTACTGGCGGTGGCCGATGAAGCGCTACCGAGAAAGCCCGACGGCAAGTCGTTGTTCATGCGGGTGATGGCGGAGCCGGGCGCCGACGGCCGCTTCCACGTGCGCAGCTCAGGTGGCCAGGCTTCCAACCTGTTGAGGTCGATGGCACTGGCCAACGCGCTCGCCGTTCTGCCCGACGGCTCGGGCGTCACCAGCGGCGCGGACGTCGAGGTCATGCTGCTCACAGAAGACTGACGGCCACTCCGACCGGGCGGCGCACCGCCGCCCGGAACGCGTCGCTGTCGTCATTTTCGGCCACCACCTCGACCAGGGTGTCACCCTTCAACGCGGCCACAGTCGACCCGCCGCGCTGGGAGAACGCGTTGTCACCGACGCCAGTCACCGGCGCCGTATCGGCGCTGCTGGCCCGCAACGTAGCGAAGGCGGTCCGAGCACCCGGACGAATCACCTTGACGTCGATGGCCCGGCTCGTGCCGGTGACGAGGTACAGACAATCGCCGCTATTGCCGTGCCGCACACCCCGACCAGCGCCGAAGGCGAGTCCCGGTAGGGCGGCGCGGACGTCCGCCCCTCCGACCAGGGCGCAGGCATCCGGACCGGAAGGCGCGCCGGTGGTGTGGGGGCCGGCGGCTGTGGCGACGTGGTGATTGCCGCCGCAGCCGGCCGCCGCCAGCACGGCCACGAAGAGCGCCGACCTCCGCACCCGGCGAACGTTACTGGGACCAACCCTTTCCCCCCGCTTGGTTAGGGGAAAGGGCCGGGTAGGCTGTATCGGTGAGCACCGCCGCCCCTCTTGTGGATCCGCATGGCCGGGTGGTGCGTGACCTGCGCATTTCGGTCACCGACCGGTGCAACTTCCGGTGCAGCTACTGCATGCCGGCGGAGGGCATGGTCTGGCTGCCTCGCACCGATGTGCTCTCCTTCGAGGAGATCGAGCGGGTGGCCAGGGTCTGCGTCGAGCGGTTCGGCTTTGACGGCATACGGATCACCGGCGGCGAGCCGACGGTGCGAGCCCATCTGCCGGTGCTCGTCGAGAAGTTGGCGCGGCTGGGCGTTGATCTGGCCATGACGACCAACGGCGCCACCCTCCGGCTCCTCGCCGATGACCTGCGCCGGGCCGGGCTGCGCCGCCTCAACATCTCGTGCGACTCGCTCCGCGCCGATCGCTTCTTGCAGCTGACGCGGCGCGACGCCCTCGACAAGGTCCTGGACGGGATCGCCGCCGCGCAGGAGGCCGGCTTCGAGCAGGTGAAGGTGAACATTGTGATGATCCGTGGGATCAACGACGACGAGGCGGTCGACTTTGCTCGCTTCGGACGGGAGCACGGGGTCCAACCGCGATTCATCGAGTTCATGCCGCTCGACGCCGAAGGCGCCTGGAGCATGGAGCAGGTGGTTCCCGCCGACGAGATCATCGAGGCCATCAACGCCGAGTTCCCGATCGAGCCCGTCGTTCACGGTGCCGAGCCGGCCCAGCGCTACCGGTACCTCGACGGCGGCGGCGAGTTCGGGGTGATCCCCTCCGTCACGCACGCCTTTTGTGGGAATTGCGACCGTGTCCGGATCACGGCGGAGGGCCAGTTCCGCAGCTGCCTATTCGCCCTTCGCGAGCGCGACCTGCGGGCAGTGTTGCGCGGCGGCGGGAGCGACGACGACCTGGCTGCCGCTATCGCCGAGGAGGTCGGCACCAAGTGGGCCGGGCACGCCATCGGCCAGGTCAACTTCATCCGTCCGGCCCGCAGCATGAGCCAGATCGGCGGATAGAGGCCGGTCCCAGTGGCGGGACCTACACTTCTGCCATGTCGGACCGCCGTGGCCTTACCCACCTCGATCCTCTGGGCCGGGCCCGGATGGTCGACGTCACGCCCAAGGAGGCCACGCACCGGCGGGCCATTGCCCGCTGCCAGGTCTTCATGCAGCCCGAAACGACCAGCGCCATCGCCAGCAACGCCATCAGCAAGGGCGACGTGTTGGCCGTGGCCCGGGTCGCCGGTATTCAGGCGTCCAAGCGGACCCCCGATCTGATTCCGCTCTGCCATCCACTCCTCGTGGGCTCCGTATATATCAACTTCACCATTGGCGACGACAACGTCGAGGTCGAGGCCCAGGTCGAGACGGTTGACCGGACCGGTGTGGAGATGGAAGCGCTCACTGCCTGCGCGGTGGCGGCCCTGACTATTTACGACATGTGCAAATCGGCTGACCGTTCCATGATCATCGGCGATCTGGCCCTGTGGGAGAAGACCGGGGGACGGTCCGGGGTGTGGCGGCGTGACGCCAGCGACGCCCCGCGGCCGGTGGGTCGGCTGCCGTCGGAGTTCCGAGCCGAGGCGCTCGGCGATCTCGACGCTTCGGACGAGTAGCCCGGCGAGCGGCTTCGTCGGTCGAAGATCTGTCGTTAGGGGACTGACCTCTCCTGCCGAGTTTCGGGCATGGGCCAGGATGGGTTCTGCTTACTCCAGTTAGCGCGGGTGGATCGCGCGGCCCAGGCTGTAGTAGGCAGGACGTATCCACCCATGGGCGTGGGCGGACGGGTACCGTCCCCGAGAGCAAAGGTAGGCCGAGGAGCGTTGACCACGGTGGTGTTGGTAGTCCTCGTCGGACTTTGGGTTCTGGTATTGGGTGTGCCCCTGGTGCGAGAGCGCATGGAGGGGACCCCCGCCGACTCGATCGGGAGCTTCAGGCACCAACTCACGGTTCTGGAGCGCACCGCCCCAACGGTCCTCCGGCCAGCCAACCGGCTGCGCGGCCCCGCCCGTCCGACCTCTGTGCCCGGTGGTGTGTTGTTGCCCCCGATGCAGCCCGGTGCGGCGCCACGCTCTTTTTCGGTCCCCGCTCGGTCGGCGTGGCTCAAGCGCCGGCATGCCCAGCGACGCCGGCGCGAGATCCTGTTCGTGCTCCTGGCCGTCATGAGCGCGACTCTGGCGGCCGGGTTCTTGCCGGGCATGCGGATGTTGTGGGGGATCCACGTGGTGGTGGACATGCTGTTCGTGGCCTATGTGGCGCTGCTGGTCCGGCTGCGCAATCTGGCCGCGGAGCGGGAGATGAAGCTGAGCTTCCTGCCTGGCCCGATCAGCGAGCCCGCCTTACTCTTGCGCCGCTCGGCCAACTGACGCCGTGGTGACCGGCGATTCGCCGGCAGATCGGTCACTCGGGGGCGGCGGCCGATCGGACGAGTTGTTCGCGCTCATTGAAGCAGCCAGAGAAGATTTCGACGCCGCCCACGCGGCCCGCGAACGCGGGCTGGCGGCCTGCCGGCGGACCATCCGGGCGTGCGGTAGTGCCATCCGGGCCGTTCATCGCCGGCAGCCAAAGCAGGCGGCGAAGCTCGTGGAGGAGGCGCGCGCCTCGCTGCGAGAAGCGCAGGCGGCGGTGCGCCCCTATCCGCCAGTGGCGTACGCCGGGTTTTTGCACGACGCCGAGAAGGAGTACGCCGAGGCGGTACTGACGGCGGCGCTGGTGGAGCAGGAGCCGTTGCTCGACCATCGCGCCGTCGGGGTGGAGTTGGCGGCGTGGTGCAACGGGCTGGCGGAGGCGGCGTCAGAACTCCGCCGGCATCTCCTCGACCGCATGCGGGACGGGCAGCTGACCCGGGCGGAAGAGCTGCTTCACGCCATGGAGGACGTGTACGACGTGCTCGTCACCGTCGACTACCCGGACGCGCTGACAGGCGGACTGCGACGCACTGCTGACGCCCTGCGGGCCGTGCTCGAGCGGTCGCGCAGCGACCTGACCACCACCGCCCTCCAGTCGCGCTTGCAACGAGTCATCGAGGAGCGACTTCCCCCCCACGCGGTATCGTGAGACCCCTTTCGGGGGTGTAGCTCAGCCTGGCAGAGCGCTACGTTCGCAACGTAGAAGTCGGCGGTTCGAATCCGCTCACCTCCACCACCCACCCCTGAAGAAAGGACCGGAACCCCAAAATCACATGGGGTTCCGGTCCGTCTCATGCCTTTCCCCTGGCTGCATGGACCGGATTTATCGGAGGAATCGGGGGGTTTATCGGTGGCCATGCGCACGATCAACGCCCGGAGCTCCGCTCGCACCGCCGGGCGTCCCTTCG
>CAXMLU010000560.1:0-4955 GCA_964194255.1 uncultured bacterium | reverse complement strand
GATGTGTATAAGAGACAGAACATCATCTTCGGGGCCATGATCGACGACTCCCTCGGCGAGAACATCCGCATCACCGTCATCGCCGCCGGCTTCGACCGCTGGGACGAGTCCAAGGACCGAATCGGTGAGCGGGGCGCGGCGCGAAATGGCTTGGGGATGTCCGCCAGTGACGATGGTTACGGGAGCGAGGGCCAGCCCGGTGTCGCCGACGACGACGAATTCGACGTCCCGAGCTTCCTGAAGTAGGGCATGGTGGCTGGCCCCCGCGGGCCGGGCAACATCGCTCTTGGTCCGGCGCGGGTGCGGTTCACCGGTAGGACGGAGGGCGACGTCGGACGGGCCGGCTCGCCCGCCGCTGAGGCCGAGCAACGCCGCCGGTCCGTGCTCGACCGGCCCTGGTTCTGGGTCCGCCAGGTGCATGGAGCAGACGTGGTGGATATCCGGGACCTGGACGATCCGGTTGGCCAGCCGGCGGACGCACTGGTCACGTCGCGCCCGGACATCGCCCTCGCCATCTTCACCGCCGACTGCGCGCCGATTGCGCTGGCCAGCCCCGAGGGGGTCATCGGCGCCGTACACGCCGGCTGGCGCGGCCTGGCCAGCGGCGTGATCGAAGCGACTGTCGACCGGCTGCGCCTGCTCGGGGCGACCGAGGTGGTGGCCGGGTTGGGCCCGTGTATCCACGCCGGCTGCTACGAGTTCTCGCCGACCGATCTCGCCCGCGTCGCCAGCCGGCTTGGCCCTGCCGTGGAGAGCGTGACGACGGCGGGACGGCCCGCGCTGGACCTGCCGGCCGCGGTGAGGACGTCGCTCGCCGCGCTTGATGTCAACCTGGTGGCCGAGGATGCGACGTGCACGGCGTGCAGCCTGGCGCACTTCTCGCACCGGGCCCGAAAGGAAACCGGCCGTCAGGCGGCGCTGGTGTGGTTGCCGTGATCAGCGCCGAGGAGGTCGGTCGCCGGCTCGAGGAGGTCCGGACGAGGATTCGCCGGGCGGGCGGCGATCCGGAGCGGATCACCGTGCTGGCGGTGACCAAGGGATTCCCGGCGGCTTCGGTCGAGGCGGCGCGGGCGTGCGGGCTGGACGACATCGGTGAGAACTACGCGCAGGAACTCGTGGCGAAGGCAGCGTCGGTCACCGAAGGGGTGCGCTGGCACTTCATCGGCCGCATCCAGACCAACAAGATTCGGATGTTGTCTCACCTGGTGGCGCTTTGGCACGCGGTGGACCGGCCCGAGGTAGGCGAGGCACTGGCCCGCCATCAGGCCGGCGCCAAGGTACTGGTGCAGGTAAACGTGTCGGGAGAGCCAACCAAGGGCGGTTGCCTGCCGGACGAGGCTGCCGGCCTGGTCCGCGAGTTGCGGGCCACCGGGATTGATGTGCGCGGCCTCATGACCGTGGCTCCGGCCGGCGAGCCGGAAGGGTCTCGGCCCGTATTCCGGAAATTGGCCGAGCTGGCGGCCGCCTTGAACCTCGCCGAGCTCTCCATGGGCATGACTTCGGACCTGGAAGTAGCCGTGCAGGAGGGCGCCACCATGGTGCGGGTTGGCCAGGCGTTGTTCGGTCCACGACCTAGTCGGCCGAACCTGCAACGATAAGCTGGGTTTTGAGGAGGTTTGATGGCTGGCCCTGGCTTCGTTCGACGAGCGATGATCTACCTCGGTCTGGTAGATGACGAATACGAGGACTACGACGTCTACGAAGAGGCGTCGAGCGGTCCGGCGCGTTCGAGGCGGGTTTACGGACCATCCTCCGAGGCGCCCGAGCCGGTGACGAGCAGCATCCGGACCATCCAGCGCGAGGACACCGGCAGCGGCATCTCGGTGACGCCCCGTCCGTCCGTGGTGCGGCCGATCATCCCGACGAGTGCCAAGGTGCACGTGGTGGCGCCCATCAAATTCCCGGACGCCCAGGAGATCGGTGACCGGTTCAAGGCCGGCCAGCCCGTGATCGTCAACCTGCAAGGCGCCGACAAAGAGTTGTCGCGCCGCATGATCGACTTCTGCAGCGGTGCCACCTACGCCTTGGGCGGCAGCATGGACAAGGTCGCCGATCAAGTCTTCCTCCTCACCCCGTCCAACGTCGAGGTCTCAGCCGAGGAGAAGCGACGCCTCCAAGAGCGCGGCCTGTACCGCTCCTAGTTCGTTGAAATCTCTTCTCTGCAGCCTGCTGAACATTTACCTCATCGTGCTCGTGGTTCGGGCCGTCTTCAGTTGGATACCGGTGTCCGGAGCGTCGCCCTGGAACAGCGTGCGCAACGTCGTCTACTCGCTCACGGAGCCCGTCCTCGCGCCGGTTCGTCAGGTCATGCCCAGGACCGGTTTTATCGACCTTTCGTTCCTGGTCGTGTTCATCGTCATCGAGGTTGTGCAAAGCGCGCTCTGCGGCCCGACCGGCAGACTTTTCTGACCAATTGGTGACGGATGGTCCGCCGTCGGCCCGTGAGTGAAGGCTACGATGGCCTCATGGATGTCTCGCCGAAGACGGTCCGCGAGGTGGAGTTCCGCGAGAAGCTGCGCGGCTATCACCCCGAGGACGTCGACCAGTTCCTTGAGCGCGTTGCCAAGGGCATCGAGATCCTGCAGGAGCGACTACGGGCCGCCACCGACCGGGTGGCGCGCGCCGAACGGACCGCGGCCGAATCGACCGAAGGCGACGATGCCCTCCGCCGCACGCTGGTACTCGCGCAGCGGACGGCAGATGCCGCCATCCAGGAGGCTCGGGAGCAAGCGGCCGCGTTGCTCTCTGACGGGCAGGCCCAAGCCAGCGCCATCATCCGTGAGGCCGAGGCCCGGGCGGCCAGCATGGTGGACGAGGCAGAGCGGGCGCTGCGAAGCGACGTGGCGCAGCTGGCCGCCGTCCGCGAGGACCTGCTCAAGGATGTGGCGTCGATCACCAGCTGGATCGACGATCACCGTTCCCATTTGACCTCAGCCATGAACGACGCGGTCGAGCGGTTGCGCAACGATCTTCAGCCTCTGCGGGGAGCCCCGGCCGCCTCGGTGGTGGAGATCCCGCCGCCGCCGGCGCCCCCACCGGCCGAAGACATCAATCAGGCGGTGGCCGAGACCGTCGAGGAACAGCCCCGCCCCGAGGCCGATCCGATGCCGCCCGGCCCCGAGGCGTCGGCCACCGAGGCGTCGGCCACCGAGCCGCCGCCAGCCCAGCCGGTACCCGCCCCTGCCGCCGGGCAGGCGGGCGAGGAGATGTGGGACCCCCAGGGTCGTCGCTCCAAGCGCAACGAGGCGGCCGAGGCGGCGCAGTTCTTCGCGGAGCTCCGCCAGGCGGTCGATGACCCTCGGCCGCTCGGCCCGAGAGAGGTGGACCAGCCCGCCAGCCCGGAGCCAGCGCACCGGGACGCCTCGTTCTTTGATGACGACGCCGATCTGAGCGAGGGCCGTCGATTCGGTTCTCGGCTGCGCCGCCGCCGGTAGAGCGGCACCCCACCCATCTCCTATTCGTGAGGACGACCGAGCGGGCGTAAGCTCCGGGGCGGTGTGTCGGTCTTTTTCGGATTCCTCCCGCGGACGGTGATGGCGTGCTGCTCCTGGTAACCATCGGTTTGGTGGTGGTCGCGGCGGCCGCTCTGATGATCGGATTCGTGAACAACCAGCTCGGGCCGATCTACGTCTCCATCGTCTGCAGTGCGCTGGCCGGGATGGTGCTGGTGCTGTTCTCCCGGCTGAGCCGCCGCCAGAGCCCGGCCGTAGCCCGCGCCGGGGGTCCGACGCCGCTGTCCAGCCTCGGCGCCGCCTTTCAGAGGCAGCCCGCCCCCGCTCGGACCTCCGCTCCGGCGCCGGCACCGGCGGCGGCGCCGACATTTGCCAGCCGGCCCGCGCCTCCTCCGCCCCCGCCGGAACCTGATGCGGACCAGCCCGGCTGGGCCGATGAACCTTGGTTCCCCATCGAGGACTACGACGACATGAGGGTGGCCGAGATCCTGCCGTTGCTGCCTGAGCTGGATTTGGACGAACTCGACCAGCTGCGTGAGCACGAGGCCGAGAGCAAGGCCCGCGCGTCGGTTCTCATCCGGATCGACGAGCTCATCGCCGATCTGGAGGAAGTGTCCGCAGGCGCTGGGCCCGAAGAGGACGCGCCGGAGCTCCCCATTGAGGACGTCACGACCCCTGCCGCGCCGGTCAAACGGGAGCCTGTCGTCGAGAGAGTGCTGCCGGCAAAGCCCGCCGCGGCCGCGCCCGTGACGGCGGCGGCACCCAAGAAGGCGCCTCCGATCGAGTCTCTGCCCGTCGATAGGCCGGAACCAACCCCGGTCAAGGAGGCGGTGGCGGCCAAGTGGGCCCCCGAGGCCGAGACAATGGTACCGCCGTTCGCCCCCGCGCCGGTGGCGGCCAAGTGGGCCCCTGAGGCCGAGACGGTAGAACCGCCGCCCGCCCCCGAGGTGCCGGTGCCGCCCGTGCCTCCGGTATCGCCGGTGCCTCCGGTGTCACCCGTGCCGCCTCTCGTTGCGCCCGCCGGGGCGCCCAAGCCCCGGCTGGCCATGAAGGCAGCCGCCAGCATCAAAAGGCCCGAGCCCGTGAAGAAGGCGGTCACCCGGCAGGCACCGGCCGCCAAGCGCCGCTAATCGCGCCGACGGGGTCCTGTCGGGGTCCAGCCGAGCAGAGTTGGCGACGAATTTGGTCGCTCTCGCAGCCAAGTTTGTCGCCAACCCGGTTTGCCGGTTGGCGGGTTGGGACTTAGTCGATGCGGAGGGCGACGCGCACCGTGCGGCCGTCGGGCAGGGTGGCCTCGTGGACCCATGCCCCTTCGGCCAGCGGACCGAACGTGACCTCGCGGGCCAGCGTCTGATCGGCCAGCCACGCCGCATGGGTGCGGCAGGCGGCGATGACGTCGTCGGGGCCGTCGATGCGCAGGGAGATGCGGTCCGAGATGTGAAGCCGCGCCTCCCGGCGGGCCTCGTTGACGAGGCGAGCCACATCGCGCGCCAGCCCTTCGGC
>CAXMLU010000559.1:0-1945 GCA_964194255.1 uncultured bacterium | reverse complement strand
CCCGCCAGTCCCGCTGGACGTAGCCGAACATCAAAGCCGAGTTGGCCACGACCGGCACCTCCCATCCCAGCGCGGCCACGGCCAGCGCGACGGTTCGCGCCGTCATACCCAATCCGAGGTAGACCAGCGCGTCCGGCTGGCTGGCCGCCAGTCGCTCGACCACCGACGTGGCGTCCTCGGAAAGAGGGGAAAGGGATGCGCGGCCGCTGAGTTCGAGACCGATCGGGGCCCGTGCCACATCGAAGAATTCCGCGTAGCGAGCACCGACGGGTGAGTGGTCGTGAACTACCGCCGCCGTCCGATGGCCGTGGTCGACCAGGTGGGCGGCCAGCACGGCCGGCTCCTCCTCGAGTGACCCGACCTGGTAATGGAACATCCACGCACTCCGCGTGTGCGCCCCGCCCGTGTAGTTGATGCACGGCAGGCCGGCGGCATCGGCCAGATCTCGCACGACGACACCGTTGTCACTGATGGACGGACCGACGATGGCCAGCACACCGGCGTCATCAAGCGCTCGAAAGCCCATCTCCACGTCATGGGCGGTTCCCATCGGCAGCCCCCGGGCGGCATGACGGAGGAACTCCACCGGCCGGTCGAGCCGGCCGGCGACGTCTTCCATTCCGAGTCGGACGGCATCTTCGAGGCTGCTGCCACCGTCACCTTGCGGGAAGTCGAAGAGGAGTCCGATCAGGAGGGGCGCCGCTTCCATCAGGCCAACTCGAACAGCGGGAGGGAAGCGTGCTCGGACACCGGCTCGAATCGGACCTTCACCCTTGCCCCTATGGCCACGGCGTCAGGGTCGCAACCGACGATGTTCGACATCATTCTCGGGCCTTCATCCAAGTCTACCAACGCCACCACGAAGGGAATCAGATGCCGGAAGCTGCGCGACGGGTTCTGACGAATGACGGTAAAGCTGTAGACGGTACCGACACCCGCGCTGGTCACCCACTCCACCGGTCCCCGACAGGCCAGGCAGTGGGCCCGGGCGTAGAGCTGGTGACGATCGCAGCGGGCACAGTGCTGCACCATCAGCCGCCCCTCCAGAGTGGCGGCCCAGTACGGTGCCGACTCCGGGTCGGGTATCGGCGCGGGCCGCGGTTTGGCTTCGACCGCTTGCTGATTCACGGTGACTCCTTGCCAAGCACCAGCGTGGCTCCAGTGGAAAGCATTCCGCCCGTTCCGTGGGCCACAGCGATGGCCGCACCCGGCACCTGCATCTCGCCGGCCGCGCCCCGAAGCTGGCGCACGGCCTCAACGATGAGGAACATACCCCGCATACCCGGATGGCAGCTGGACAGTCCCCCTCCGTCGGTATTGGTGGGAAGGGCGCCCCCGACGCCCAGCCGGCCACCCTCGACGAACGCCCCCCCTTCGCCCTTGGCGCAAAACCCGAGATCCTCAAGGGAGAGCAACACGGTGATGGTGAAGCTGTCATACACCTGAAGCACGTCGACGTCCGTCGGCGAGATCCTGGCCTTGGCGAAGGCTCGAGGGCCGCTCTGGGCAGCGGCCGTGACGGTGACGTCGAGCATGGCCGAGATGTTCAGATGGTGGGTCAACGCGTGGGCGGCACCGAGCAGGTGCACCGGCGCGGCGGGAAGATCGGCGGCGCGTTCCGCGGTGGTCACCACACACGCCGCCCCGCCATCCGAGATGACACAACAGTCCAAGACATGCAGCGGGTCGGCGATCAGACGAGAGGACAACACGTCGTCGATTGTCAACGGATCCCGGTACTGGGCCATCGGGTTGGCACCGGCGTGACGGCGCATGGTGACGGCGATCTCGGCCAACTGGGCGGACGTGGTTCCGTACTGGTACTGGTGACGCTGCGCCGCGAGGGCGTAGGAACCCACCAGCGTATTGCCCCACAATGCGTCCGCCGCGGCCGGTCCCGCCGGGGGTGGACCGGCGCCGCCAGTACCGAGGCGGCGGCCCATTT